>JBFRWQ010000156.1:0-14385 GCA_051439665.1 Microcystaceae cyanobacterium
GATTGTTTACTCAAAAATTGTTGCAGTCTTTGGGCAATTATGACACCAACTGCATCATCACATCGATTTAGATTACCACAACCAATAATTGTCAGCATATAAATTATGAATTATGAATTATGAATTAAGGTTAAAATAACTGAAGTTAATCACCCTGAATATCTGTTTTACCTTGAAAAATTTGCGCTGCGGTTAATTGCAATTCAGGAAATACCGTCGATTTAATTGTTTCTTGACCTTTAAATAAACTCACTTGATACTCTCCTTCCAGTAAATTATAGATAGAAATGGTCGGTTCTTTCGGTGTGCCAAGATAACGGGCTGAACCTCTGGCTAAATAGTCAATAATCCAATATTCTGCGATGCCTAATGCTTCATAATCATCAAACTTTTTGAGATAATCATCACGCCAATTAGAACTCACAATTTCAATGACTAATTTAGCAGAGTCTCCTAAAGAAATTGATGATGCTTTTTCCCAATAAGGATCCTTGACTAAATTCTCTCGATCCAAGATAATAAGATCGGGAACATAAGCTGTATTGGTACAAATCGGTTTTATTGCAGCATTATTAGGCACAAAATAAGGTAGGTTTAGCCGTCTAATTTCTAATACTAATTCAAGGGCAACAAAACCGCCAATTTCTGCGTGTCTGCCAATTGGACGCATCATTTCGACGAATTCCCCCTCAATTAATTCATATCGCTTTCCATCATCAGCATCGGGATACTGACTGATATAGTCATCAAAGGTTAAGGGTTTAGCGATCGCTTGTGTCGTTGTCATAGTCACCATATTAAAGCAACAATAATTAATTGTATCTAAATTCTCACCACATATTAAGTAGCAAAAACCCTGAACTAGCGTTATCCTTAAGGGAAAAAACATGAACCTTAACCCTAACACAGATACTAACGAAACCTTTCTCAATCTTCTTTCTCCTCAAGGGGCTGATGTCATCCTTGGTGAAGCAACCAGTGATAACTTAGTAATGCCCCTAGAACCCAGTCCTACAACTATGTTTGGTCCAAGAGGCGCTTGCTTAGTCTCAGAAACGGGTCCACTGTGGGTATCAGACACAGGACATCATCGCCTTTTAGGTTGGAAAAATCGTCCCGCAACCGATGGACAACCAGCCGACTGGGTAATTGGACAACCTGACTTATATCAAGAAGGACAAAATGGGAAAGGACTCCCTCGTGCTAATACAGTCAGTGTTCCTACGGGCATTTGTGTCTGTGGGGAAGGATTAGCCGTCGCTGATGCGTGGAATCATCGGGTCTTAATTTGGAAAAAACTGCCCCAAGGAAACAATATTGAAGCAGATATTGTTCTCGGACAACCTGATTTTCACCATAACCAACTGAATCGAGGGGAAACCGATACGGCTGCTGATCGCTTACATTGGCCTTATGGTGTAATGTACTATCAAGGGCGGTTATTTGTGGCAGATACGGGCAACCGACGGGTATTGGTGTGGAATGAATTACCCCAAGAAAATGGCCAAGCTGCGGATTACGTTCTCGGACAGACTAATCTGAATTTACGGGATGAAAACGGGGGAGGAAGTCCGACTGATGCAAGTATGCGTTGGCCTCATTCTTTAACCATTTGGCAAAATAATCTTGTGTTGGCTGATGCAGGTAATAATCGTCTCATGATTTGGCAAGGAATTCCTACCGAAAATAATGCCCCTTGTCAGATCATTTTAGGACAGAAAAATTTTGCTGAAACAGAATTGAATCAAGGGGGCTATTTCCCCTCTGCTCAAAGCCTCAGTATGCCTTATGGGGTAGTAGCGACCGATCAATGGCTGATTGCTGCTGATACGGCTAATTCTCGTCTAGTCGGATGGAAAAATCCCCAGATAGGGGCTGTTGCTGATGGCTTAACGGGACAATCTCACTTTCGTAGCAAGAGCGAAAATCGGTCTTATGGTCGTTGCGATCGCCAAAGTTTAAGCTGGCCTTATGGTATTTCTCTATGTGGTGATCAGATGATTATTGCTGACTCTGGTAATAATCGGATCTTGCTTTGGTCAATTTAAGTTCAAAACTAGCTAAAATTAGGACATAATTAAGTCCATCATCCCTGTTAAATTTAGGACTAACGAATGGCTGGTAAACTGACAACTCATGTTTTGGACACTGCTCACGGTTGTCCTGCTTCAGAAATGTACCTAGAATTATGGTTAATTGATCAAAGATCTGATACTAAAACCTTACTAAAAACGACAAAAACCAATCAAGATGGTCGTACAGATGAACCTTTATTAAAAAATGAGGAAATAGAAGTAGGGATTTATGAAATTATCTTTGATGTGGGAGAATATTTTGGTCAAAAAAACAAAGATTTACCGAATCCACCTTTTTTAACCCTTGTTCCCATTCGTTTTTCTATGGCTGATGTCTCTGCTCACTATCATGTTCCTTTATTAACCTCTCCTTGGGCTTACAGTACTTACCGAGGCAGTTAATCTAACGTCAAACTTCTAATATTATCAAATATGCGTCCTCGTAAACGATTCGGTCAACATTGGTTAAAAAGTGACAAAGTTCTCAATCAAATCATAGAAGCAGCGACGCTAGAAAAAAGCGATCGCATCTTAGAAATTGGTCCAGGTACTGGTATGTTAACCCGTCGTTTATTTCCTGAAGTAAACAGTGTGGTGGCGGTAGAAATTGATCGAGATTTAATTAAAACTTTGGTTCGTCAATGGGGAAAGATTGATAATTTTTTACTATTAGAAGGGGATTTTTTAAAGTTGGATGTTGATACCTTCTTAACCGATTTTCCTAACTTTCAAAATCCTAATAAGGTGGTTGCCAATATTCCTTATAACATCACCTCTCCTATTTTAGAAAAATTACTAGGGACTATTTCTCATCCTCATCCTAAGCAATATGACTCTATTGTTTTATTAGTGCAGAAAGAAATAGGAGAGCGCTTAATTGCCCAACCGAAGACGAAAGCTTACGGTGCTTTTTCGGTACGAATGCAATACCTAGCTACCTGTGAATGGATTTGTGATGTCCCTCGGAAAGCTTTTTCTCCCCCCCCTAAAGTAGAATCTGTTGTGATTCGCTTATGTCCTCAAACGATTAATTATCCCGTTAATAATCCTAAGCAATTAGACATAATAATCAAACTGGGTTTTGCTAATCGGCGTAAAATGTTACGCAATAATTTAAAATCTCTTATTCCTGTAGAAATTTTAGAAGAGCATTTAATCACTTTGCAAATTAATCCTCAAGTAAGAGCAGAAGAATTAAGCTTAATTCAATGGATTGATCTGAGTAATAAGATTAATAGATAAGTATAGTGTACCGTTTTAGCTAATTTTGTACATTAGGTAGGATGGGCTTCGCCCATCAAATCATAGAAATAGCGAAAAATCTATTGCACCATTTTAGTTACAACAGTCCAGTAGTGAACTGACACAGCTAATTAGGATGAGGCTTGTAGTAAGCGCTTTATGGCGATTTCTAAGGGCTAAAGCCCAACAACAGCAATTCCTATTCGATCATGAACTTTATAATTACTAGAATCGTAAAAGCCGTTAATCAGCAATTTAACAATCAAAATGTTGCTAAAGTCGCTATCCTAGATAGGTAGGATTTCTCTTTTGCGCCTTGACGATTGACTGACATGACCTACCCCTTAACAATGAATCAAGTAGATTATCTTCGTATCAGCTTAATTGACCGTTGCAACTTTCGCTGTCAGTATTGTATGCCCGAAGGAGAAGAATTAAACTATATTTTGCAGCAAAATCTCTTATCTTATCAAGAAATCTTAATTTTACTCAAAGAAGTCTTTATTCCGTTAGGATTCCGTAAATTTCGCCTCACAGGAGGAGAACCCTTACTCCGTCCTCGCATCGTTGATCTGGTAAAAGCGATCGCTTCCCTACCCCAAACCGAAGACTTATCTCTTTCCACCAATGGCTATTTTTTAGGAGAAATGGGACAAGATTTATATAACGCAGGCTTAAGACGAATTAATATCAGTATAGATTCCTTAGAACCCCAAACATTTACTAAAATTGTCGGAAATCGCAGTCAAAATCTTTGGCAACGCACTTGGGAAGGGATTCAAGTTGCCCATCAGGTAGGGTTTAATCCTTTAAAATTAAATGTAGTAGTGATTCCCGGTGTCAATGACCATGAGATAGAAAATATGGCTGCTTTGACCATTGATCAACAATGGCACGTTCGTTTTATCGAATTTATGCCCATTGGCAACCCAGAACTGTTCCACAAAAGAGCATGGATTCCTTCTGAAGAATTACGTCAACGCATTCGTCAACGATGGGGGTTAATTTCCTCTCAAGTCAGGGGAAATGGTCCGGCCGATGTCTTTCAAATTCCCCATGCAAAAGGAACATTAGGCTTTATTAGTCAGATGTCGGAATGTTTTTGCGATCGCTGTAATAGAATGAGACTGTCAGCAGATGGTTGGTTAAGACCTTGTTTATTGAACGAAACGGGACAAATTGATCTAAAATCTGCTTTAAGAAATGGTGTATCCTTAGAAGAATTAAGGGAAAAAGTTAGTGATATTTTAATGCTCAAACCAGAGATTAATTACAAGGAACGAGAATCTGGCACAGAAGCGGGTATTTATCAAAGAACTATGTCCCAAATTGGAGGATGACTTGTAGGATAAGCTTCTAGCTTGTTATTTCAGTAATCAGTGACCAGTAACCAGTTACTACCACCTGAAAGTCAATCGCTTAAAAATCGAAAAAAGTTTACTTTTATCCTTTTGAAAGAGGAAGGGAGAAACCATTGTTTTAGGTCATTCTTACAGGCAAGATGCCTGTACTACTCTTTGAAAAATACCTCATCAAACCTTGGAATATCAGAAAAATCAAAATAAAATTCCCTGAAACCTGAAACCTGAAATCTGAAACCTGAAACTTAATGCTAAGATGAAGGATAGAGAAGTTAAAGATCGGCAGTCACGTCAAGTTTCAGTCTTAAGCAAGTTTCGTCTGGTTAGGTCAGGATAGACTTGTCTCCGAAGCCTCAGTTCTCGTTAAAGTCACAATGTTGGAGACAACGCAAACATCATGTCAATTTTCATCGGAAATCTTTCTTACCAGGTAAGTGAAGATGATATCAAAGAAGTTTTTGCTGAATATGGTTCAGTTAAACGAGTTAATGTTCCCGTTGATCGTGAAAGCGGTCGAGTCAGAGGATTTGCTTTTGTAGAAATGAGCAATGATGCTGAAGAAACTGGAGCAATTGAAGCGCTTGATGGTGCTGAATGGATGGGACGCACCATGCGAGTCGATAAAGCTCGCCCCCGTGAAAACAACAACCGCGGTGGCGGCTATGGACGGAGATAAAATAAAGATTCCAGCCAATCCTAAATCCTCCCCTCCCTAAACATTTTTTAGACACAAGGCATCTGGAACGTCAAGGCTATGATATGTTTTGAATATTGTTCAGATGCCTATTATTGTTCATTCGAGAGGTTCAGCAGTGGCCAAACGCCGAAATCTAAAGAAAGAAAAAGCACAGAGAAACCGAGCTTATGCCCGTCAATTTCGTCAAAAAACATCTAATTCTTCGAGATACAAGAGATACAATAATGGAGGTAATGACGAGCAATCTGATGATCAGTCTCAAAACAACAAAGATCAAGAATAGAAAACCGTTAATGTAGCTGTCGCAATGTCCCTTTCATGACATCGATGGTCTGTCCAAAGACGGAAAACATGAGGGCTTCACGATAAACCCTTTGAGCGGGATGGTTAAGGCTATTTGCTGCCCCACTAGCAGCAATCACAGCAGCCTGAGAACACCGTCCTGCTAATCCTATGGCATGGGTTCTTAGTGATAAGCGCTGTTCATAAGAAATAGAAGAATCGGCTGATAACATTTGCTGACAACAGGCTTGTACCTCTGAGTGAAGGGAAAGATAAGTATCTTTGAGAAAAGAACGGTTAGGGCGATCGCTTAACGTCTGCACAATATCAAGGCTGGCTTGAGCGCAACCCAGGGCATAAAACCCGTGATGTAGAACCGTCTGATGGTCTTTTTGTTCTAGTTGGCTTAAGGGAAGAATATTAACTACTTGCTCAGGCGAAATTAGCCAATGGTTGAGGGTAGCGCTGACTGTGTTGCTTGTCTGCATAGCAGCTAAGGCCATGGGTGAACTAAAGCGAATTGTACCACCAGATTGCTGTTCTGTATCTTGGAAAGGAATCAGACTATAGAGCGCTTCTTCAGAGGGTAAAACCGCCCCAACAATGACCCAATTAAAGAGATTTCCCCCAGTGATCCAGGGAACCGTTCCTGTGAGTAAGTATCCTTCTTTTTGAGGAATAGCTTTAAGGGGAGGATGATCCCGACGGCGAAGATGGGAGTAACCCACTCCAATTAGGTTTTCTCCTGTCCCTAAGGTAGGTAAATAGGTTTTTTTGAGGGATTCATTGGGACTTTTAGCCAGTTGACTCCCTGCACTTTGATGTTGAGTTTGTAAAAAAGCGAGTACCCCTGAATAACGGGTAATGAGCATTTGAAAATGACGATAGGTTAGCTCATCAAGTCCCCTTCCTCCCCATTGAGTAGGGATTCGTAGGGCTAATAAGCTGCGATCGCCCATGCCTCGTAGCGCTTGAAATAGGGCATCTGAGTCTTGATCGATAGTCGCCGCATTGGGTTTCACCCAGTCTTGGCAATATTGTTCAACTTGGTTAAGGAAGGAGTAATCAACAGTTAACACGCTTTAATTTAATCACAGATAAACTTTACTTTTGATCATATATAATATGGGTAATTTTACGATCCTAAATTACGTTAAGTTTTATCGACAATTGTTAAAGTTTAGCTGATTTATTGTTAAAATAAAAGTCGAAAACGATCAATGCTTTGACTCAATTGTCATGAATGACCTAAAAGTTCAATTATGTTGTGATGTTGCTTAACCTCTTATCAAAATATCAGGAAAACTAATGACATACATCATCGAACGCAATCATCTGACTGAACAGCAACAAATCTTTGATGTTCACGGATTGAGTTATACCCTTGAAGCCATTTATAGCTATAAAGAGGATTACTCCCCTTCTGCTCTAACATTTAATCTATACAGAGATAAACGTAATTGTCGAGTCGGGCGATCGCATTGTAGAATTGATTCATCCGAAGACGCATGGTTAGGAGATATTCAGATATTTAATAATGTTCCTTTTCTTAGTTCCAAAGATAAACTCTATCATTTCTTGCACTGGAATGAACCCACTAATTATCAAAAAAGAGGGCTAGGAACAATTCTTTTACAAGAAATTATTCAGTTTGCTAAATTCCGTCAAGTTAAAAAGCTACAGGGTTCACTCACTCAACAGGATGTTAGTAAAAATCCTAGATTGATTAAATGGTATCGAAAACATGGATTTCAAATAGAAAAACTGACATCGATTCAATATAATAATGCTCTTTATAGAATTTGTTTATATCTAGCGTAAGCAATTAATTTTTATTTTCGTATCTAAATATCAATCAAACAAAGGGGGTAAAACCAACAATTCACCCCCTATTAATTAACTAAGACACTTCAGCCGCTTTATAATTTTTGACCCGATCTTTTGCGTCCGTTCCTAAAATTTTCGCTAACCAAGGGGGAGGAGAGGTAAGCATTACCTGTTGCAATTGTCCTAAAATGGTGCGAGCTTCTCCACCTTCAAGGATTTTCATGGGATAAAGTCCTGCTTTGATCACTTTAGCTGCTGCTGGTCCCCCAACGGAAACGAGATAGATTACTTGGCAATCTTTAATTAAATTAACCCGAAAGCCATTTTTATCATCTGATTCATCCGCTCCTTCTGCGGAACGAACATCGACTAAGCGGATTTCATCTTCTGATAGTTGATAGATCAAATAACGTAAACAAGAGCCAAAATGACCATCTAATGTTTCATCAGCATTAGAAGCGACCGCAATACGAACTGAATTAGGCATATCCCCTTCAGTGTAGGGGTCAACCGTGGGTATATGACTGGGAACTTCTGTCACTTCTCCCCATAAGATACTAACTGCATCTTTTAAAATGGGTAGGGGAATAGATGATCCTTCTCCGTCTTCTTCTCCATCTAAACTATAGGTTTGACCCAACGCTGTCTTCAGGTTGGTGACGGTAATTTTACTTAATAAATCTTCATCAAGAACGGTTTTATCCTCCATGACTTCTTCTAAACAACCGTGTAAGACTTCTATTAAGTCTCCGACAGTGGTATCTGGTAAGGTTTTAGAGGCTAACGCAATGCGATAGGCGACTTCATTGGATAGGGTTTGAGTAGTCATTATTATCTATACTCTCAAGACTAAAAAGTGATTAAGGGGCTGTTCTCTTATTATGAAAAGGCATTTTAAAAAGTTTGTATGATCAGTTACGATTTTAGAAAATTATAATTTTTTCGGGGCAGTTTTCAAGACTATTCGGTTAAGCTTGAACCTGCCCAGATTCAGGTAATTTTAACTATTAAAAAAAGCAGGTTCTTTAATAAAGCGAATATAAAGATGTTTAAACGTAGATTTAACGACACGAGGCAGAGCAAAGTCAATAGGATATAAGGTTTCAGGTAGTTTCCAGTCAGATATGACTAATTGAGAAGGATGGGACAAGGGAAAATCAATCTTGCTTAAATCACTGGTGTAACCCAAGCGCTTTTGCGCTGCTAAGGTAGGGACTGTCTGAGGATCAACCTGTAGTATATTACTCATTGCCCAATCGAGAGCAAAAACATCAGGAGATGCCCCTAAAATGCCTAATTCTCTGGGTTCACCCCCACTCGGACCATTTCCTTCATGTCCGATAATACCATCTATAATCGTTAAATTAGGGCTAATTTCGTTGGCTGTTGTGATGAGCATCTGAGCAAAACGACTAGCATCTTTTCCCGCTTCCATGTGCCACCATGCTTTCATTTTACCAGGTACACAGCCAAATAGATTTTTGACCCCCAAGGTAATGGTTAACTGGGAATGGGATTTTACTTTCGGTAAATTGATTACCACATCCGCTTCCATCGCTTCTTTGGATAATCGGAGGTTATGAAAATCGTCGTTGTCTGTCTGATAGCGCTTTCCACTAAATTCGACGATGGGAATATCTAGTTCTTCCATTAAGGGTAAATAACCATTAGCTTTGGCGACTCCTTTGGCTGTCCCAAATGCAGGACTATCTCCTAAAAAGGGCTTTCCTCCTGCTTCTTTGACCATTTGCGCCACACAATAGACAATTTCGGGACGGGTGATACATTCCTTGGTGGGACGACTGGCGGTTAAAAAGTTAGGTTTGAGGAGGACTCGATCGCCTTCTTTGATATAAGCAGAGATTCCACCCAAAGGAGCAAGTAAAGCTTCTAATGATGGGCGTAGTTGGCTAATTTCGTAGGATTGGGCGGAAAGTAGACTGACTTGAGGATAGGGCATTGTAATTAATTTATTACTAAAGAGTATTGAGTTGAATGAATCTTTTGTGTTTATTATAGGTCAATATATAATAGTTCTGAGCAGTTAGTTGGAGTATTTTAGGTGTTAGAAACTGTAGTAGTTGCACTAGATTGTTCTGAGACTTCAGACAAGGTTTTAGACGCTTTAAAAAAGCTTAAGCTATCTGGGGAAAGTAAGCTCATCTTAACTCATATTTTTACGATGGTTAATGAAGATGAAATTATCGATCAACCAACCGAGTCTTCAGAAGCAAGGTTAACTCAGGTAGAACAAAAATTATTGCAATATCAAGCTCAATTTGCGGGAAGTGTTATTGAAATGACCAAGGGTGATCCCGCAGATGAAATTGTTCGTTTGGCTAATATCTATCAAGCCCATTTAATTGTGATCGGCACAAGAGGATTGAGAGGGGTTAATCGGATTATTAGTGATTCTGTCAGTAGTTCTGTCGTAGAAAATGCACCTTGTTCTGTGTTTATTGTTAAAGAATAAAATAAATGAATCAGGATTCCTTGCCAATTGCTGCCTATCTTCACATTCCTTTTTGTCGTCGTCGCTGCTTTTACTGTGACTTCCCCATTGCAGTATTAGGGAATAAAACTGATATTAATCATTCTGCAATGATTGATCAGTATGTCCAATATTTATGTCAAGAAATTAGATTATATGGATCTTCTAACAGTTCTTTAAAAACAATTTTCTTTGGGGGAGGAACACCTTCTTTATTACCTGTTAAACAGTTAGAGAAAATTTTAAAGACAGTTAATGATACTTTTGGGATTGAGCAAAATGCAGAAATTTCGATGGAGATCGATCCAGCGACTTTTAGCTTAGAACAATTAAAAGGCTATGATCAATTAGGCGTTAACCGCTTTAGCTTAGGCGCACAAGCCTTTCAAGATGAATTATTACAAGTGTCTGGGCGCTGGCATCAAGTTAAAGATATTTTGATAGCGGTTGATTGTTTGAATCAATTAAATATTACTAACTTTAGCTTAGATTTAATTTCTGGGTTGCCCCATCAAACCTTACAACAATGGGAACATTCATTACAGCAAGCGATCGCTTTATACCCCGTTCATCTTTCCTGTTACGATTTGGTATTAGAACCTGTTACTGCTTTTGGTAAGCAATATCAACCAGGTTTATCTCCTCTCCCTGATGATGATACCACTGCTAATTTCTATCGTCTCGCTTCCCAATTCCTAGAAGATGCAGGATATGAGCATTATGAGATTTCTAACTATAGTAAACCCAATTATCAATGTGAGCATAATCGAGTTTATTGGCAAAATAAGCCCTTTTATGGCTTCGGTATGGGAGCAACCAGTTATCTTGATAATATTCGCTTCAAACGTCCCCATACCCGTGCTAGTTATGCCCAATGGGTTCAAAATAACAGCCCCATTGATCTGTCTCCTCTCACAGAAAGCGATCGCTTATTAGAAACCTTAATGTTAGGGTTGCGTTTAAAAGAAGGGGTTAAATTAGAGAAAATAAAAGACCAATTTGGGGAAAATAAGGTTAAACAGATCATTAAAACCATAAAACCCTATCTTAAGCAAGGTTGGGTCACTATATCTCCCTTAAAGACGATTGCATTAACCGATCCCGAAGGCTTTCTGTTTTCTAACGTTGTGTTAACCGCATTGTTTGAAAGTCTATCCTAAGAGACAATAAGAAAGGTTAATTTTGGAAAAAATTGTATGCAAGGAATCTTGATCAGTTTTGGCGTGGTTGCTATTTGTTTTCTTTTACTCATTTTTTCATTTGTATTTAATGTACCGAAACAGAAAGCAGCGATCGCAGACAGTCCCACTGTTACCACCCCTTCCACCCAACCCCCCATTCAACTAGCGGAAAAACCCCAGGAGACAACAATGTCATCAGAAAGGATCAAAACCCCTTCCGGTTTAGAATACATCGATAAAGAACAAGGAGAGGAGAATGCACCATCTCCCAGTCAAGGAAAAACCGTAGTTGTTCATTACACTGGCAAATTGGATGACGAAAACGGTAAAAAGTTTGATAGTTCAAGAGATCGCAATCAACCTTTCTCCTTTAAAATTGGTGTGGGACAAGTGATCAAAGGTTGGGATGAAGGGGTGATGTCTATGAAAGTAGGCGATCGCCGTTATCTTTATATTCCTCCAGAATTGGGCTATGGTGCAAGAGGTGCAGGTGGTGTGATTCCTCCTAATGCAACCCTTTTCTTTGATGTGGAATTACTTGATATCAAGTAACATCCTCTCCCGTTAAGCACTACACAGTATAACGGGAGATTTCTATACCCTGTGATGGGTTACAGCACCAATTAAAAGTTATCAACTTTTCCTAACATTTATCTTAAGCGCCTAACCCATCCTATTGAACTGACACAATTAAAATGAAGCAATAGGAATTGCTGTTGTTGGGCTTTAGCCCTTAGATAGCCCCCTCAAGGGCTTACTACAAGCCTGAGCCTAATGCACTAAATGGGCTGTGTCAGTCCACTACTGGTTTGTTTTAGCTAATTTTGTACATTAGAATTGGGTTGTGTTGGGTTTCGTGTCTCAACCCAACCTACATCTATTGCCTCATTTTAGATGAAACAATCCACTACTAATGTTTCGGGATAGCATAAATCTGACCATCTAATAATAGTCGAGTAATGCCCTTATCCGCTAAAAAGGGATAGGTTTTCTCAATGATTTGGCCATCAGGGACTTTGATCACCCGTTGCGAGCGCTTAGAGAATCGCCTTGCAACCCGATGGTTATCAAAAATAGGTAACGTCCGTTGATATACTTCTTCATCTGGAATATTCCCTAAATGAGTAAATTCTCGCAGGGGACAGGTAATTAACTCTGCGGTGCGATCAATCACTAAATAGCAAGTGTCAGGAAAATCAGCATCTGCTAGGGGTAGAATTTTAATATCGGTGTTTTGGGGCAAAGAAGGCTCATAAGGATCTTCTAATTCCTCATCATCTTCCCAGTCTTCTTCCTCTTCATCATCATCGGCGATATCCTCCCCTAACATCTCTCCCACACTTGTCATATCAATTTGCTCATCGGTTTCATCATCTAAGCTCTCATCTTCGTCAATTACATCTCGTTTCGAGGAAGCTTCCAACTCATGACGGAGGATGGGGCGTTCTTTTTTCGGCGCTTCTTCTGGTTTTTCCTCTATTTGAGCATCTGCTGTTTCTTCCTCAACGACAAGAGGGGTGACTTGAGTGGGGATCGGCTCTTCAACCGTTTCCTCAACAGCTATTGACGTTTCTTGAGTAGCTGTCTGCTCCTTTTTAATGAGAATGGGTATTAAAGGAGTCTCAGCCTTCTTTTCAGAACCCGTTGCGGTTAAATAGAGTTCTAAGCTAGTTTGTTTTTCCGTTGGCTCCGATTCCTGCTTAGTTTTACGGGATCTAGTGACACGTCCTAGCCGTTTTTGTTGGATCAGCGCTTCATACTCCTCATCTGACAGATTATTCTTCAAATGGCGACTAATAGTAGAACTGCTGACCCCATATTCTGCGGATAAGGTAGAGGTAGTCGCCGGGGTTTCCCGATAAAGCTTAAGAATTTCTTTTTTGTCATCCTCGGTCAATCGTTTCGCACTCATGGGAATTCACCTACCTTTACAGCACATTAACTGTCCCTTTAGTAGTCTATCGTATCTGTTATGATGAACGGTTGTCGATAGAATTTTCAATGATTGAGGGTAACAGCCGACAGAATCAACTAACATGACCCCTCTTGCTCTAGTCTATCGTCTAACATTTTTTTTATTTTTTCCAACTCACAAAACCTTAACGACTATGCCGATTACAATGGGAACACCCGCCTTACTGGTGTTAGCAGATGGAACGTCTTATACTGGATGGTCAGTTGGTGCGACGGGAACAACGCTAGGAGAGGTGGTTTTCAACACGGGAATGACAGGTTATCAAGAAGTCTTAACCGATCCGAGCTATTGTGGTCAAATTGTGACCTTTACTTATCCAGAATTAGGTAACACAGGGGTTAACCCTGATGATGAAGAATCAACACATCCTCAAGTTAAAGGCTTAATTGCCCGTAATATGACCTTTCGTCCGAGCAACTGGCGCTCTACCCAATCTTTACCAGATTATCTCAAAGAAAATAATATTATTGGTATTTATGGCTTAGATACTCGTGCCCTTACTCGTCGCTTACGCACCACTGGTTCGATGAATGGGGCAATTTCCAGCGAAATTCTTGACCCCAAAGCGCTTTTACATCGGCTACAAGAAGCACCCAATATGACGGGGTTAAACTTGGTTAAGGAAGTTACCACCAAGGAAGTCTATGAATGGACACAACCAACGGATTCTAATTGGGAATTTGCCACAGATAAGGTAGAAAAGAATGGGGAATCTTTAACTGTTGTTGCGGTTGACTTTGGGGTAAAACGCAATATCCTACGCCGTTTAGCCAGTTATGGTTGTCGAGTGATTGTTGTTCCTGCTAACACTTCCCCAGAGGAGATTTTGAAATACAATCCAGATGGCATTTTCCTGTCTAATGGACCTGGTGATCCTGCGGCCGTGGCTGAAGGAATTGAAACAGCTAAGGTATTATTAGAGGCGAAAAAACCCACTTTTGGGATTTGTATGGGACACCAAATTTTAGGGCTATCTCTAGGGGCTGAAACTTTTAAGTTAAAGTTTGGTCATCGAGGATTAAATCAACCTGCAGGGTTAAGTCAACAGGTGGAAATTACCAGTCAAAATCATGGCTTTGCGGTAA
Source organism: Microcystaceae cyanobacterium (assembly GCA_051439665.1). Taxonomy (GTDB): domain Bacteria; phylum Cyanobacteriota; class Cyanobacteriia; order Cyanobacteriales; family Microcystaceae; genus JBGTGT01. Next base: position 14,217 of record JBFRWQ010000156.1, read on the forward strand.
CAGAAGAGTCTTTAAATCCAGAGGTAGAGATTACCCATTTAAACCTTAATGATCGTACCGTAGCAGGATTGCGTCATAAAAGTCTTCCTTTCTTTTCTGTACAATATCACCCTGAAGCTAGTCCTGGCCCCCATGATGCAGATTATCTTTTTGGTAAATTTGTGGAAAT
>JBFRWQ010000157.1:0-5526 GCA_051439665.1 Microcystaceae cyanobacterium
ATTTACAATTCATAATTCATAATTCAATGTTTCTCTTTTTATCTAAATTATTACCTTTATTTCTGTACCCTTTAGGATTAGCCTCTCTGTTAATGTTAGTCACCCTCATTTTATGGTGGAAACATTCCCGTTGGACTCCCTATCCTATTGCTATCTCTCTTATTGTCTTACTATTAGCGAGTAATGTTTGGGTGAGTCATGGGTTAATCTATTCCTTAGAACGTCAAATTCCCTCTTTAACCAATGTACCTAACGCAGATGCAATTGTCATTTTAGGAGGTGCAACCCGATCGCCTGTTATCCCCCGTCAAATGGTAGAAGTCAACGAACATGGCGATCGCTTACTATACGCAACTAAACTATATAAAGAGGGAAAAGCGCCCTTAATTATTGCTGCAGGTGGTAGAATTGGCTGGTCAGGTCAAAAGGGATCAGAAGCCCAAGATATGGCAGAATTATTACAGTTAATGGGAGTCCCCAAAACGGCTATTATTGAAGAACCTGAGTCTTTAAATACCTATCAAAATGCGATTAATATCAATAGTATTCTGCAACAAGAAAATATCAAGCAAATCATTTTAATCACCTCTGCTTTTCATCTTCCCCGTTCCCTATTAATCTTTAAAAAACTAGGAATTAATCCAATTCCTGCCCCAACAGACTTTTTTGTGACCCTTAATAATGCCCCATCTAGTCTAGAAGGAATTATCTTAGGAATCTTGCCAGACGCTCATCGGTTATCTGTGACAACCCTTGCATTAAAAGAATACATAGGGATAATTATTTACCGCTTACGAGGTTGGTTATAGTGTTTATCATTCACAATTCATAATTCACAATTCATAATTCATAATTCATAATTCATAATTCATAATTCATAATTCATAATTCATAATTATTCATTCTTATACGCTGCCCCTAAGTATAACTCACCCACTTTAGGATCATTCAGAAGCTCCTGTCCACTGCCCTCAAAGCGATCGCAGCCATTTTCCAAGACATAGCCCCGATCTGCCATCATTAAGGCTTTTTTAGCATTTTGTTCCACTAAAACAATCGCTTTACCCAAAGAATTAATCGCTTTAATTTGTTCAAATACACTGCTAACCAGAATAGGAGATAAGGCCGCTGAGGGTTCATCTAACAATAATAAATCGGGATCTAACATCAGCGCCCGTCCCATCGCCAACATCTGACGTTCCCCACCCGATAACGTCCCTGCTTTTTGGCGGCGACGTTGAGCTAATTTAGGAAACATAGTGTAAATTTTATCCTTTTGGCTTTTAACCGATCCTTTGGCGATAAATGCTCCCATTTCTAAGTTTTCTTCCACACTCAGAGTGCCAAAAACATTTTTAATTTGGGGAACATAACACATTCCCAAGGGAACAATCTCATTAGATTTTAAACCAGCAATATTTTGGTCTTTAAAGGTTATTTTGCCCTGATTGGGTGTTAATAAGCCAAAAATAGTCTTAGCGAGGGTTGATTTCCCCGCCCCATTGGGACCAATAACCGCAACTAATTCTCCTGGTGCGATACGAAAGTTAATTCCTTGCAGAATATTCAAACCCTGCACATATCCCGCATATACCTCTTCTACTTCTAATAAATTTGTCATTGTTAGGGGATGGGCGTTTTTACTGTTTACTGAATTAAGGTGTTTTTTGCAATTCTGGGCGCTCTTCAGCTAGAATAGCCCCTTCTACGGGACAAACTTGTAAACAGATACCGCAATCAATACAGGTAGCAAAATCAATCCAATACCAGTCTGTTCCTTTGGTATTTTTGCCAGGCCCTTCGTGGATACAAGCGACAGGACAAGCATCAACACAGTCCGCAACCCCTTCACAGGTTTCAGTTACAATAGTATGTGGCAAGGTAATCTCCTATCGGTAATTTTAACATTTCTTTATTTTTAACTGATTTTGGTACCTTTGACTAGGGCTGAAACTGCTTGTTGAAGAAGGTAAGGTTCGAGTCTCGCCACTCTTCTCCCTCTCCCAGCATTCCTGATAAACTTGCTATAATCAATCTATGGAACAATTTGTTCAGATAAGCAATTGCTGTATTGGGGTCTAGAGAATTACACATGAAGTTACCGATTAAACAGCTAGGAGTCTATACACTGTTGTTGGCCTTAGGGGGTGGGGTTGGCATCTTTGGTAGTCGTTACTTGACCACTCCTCCCCCTTCTGAACAAGCGAGTGAACCCCCAGCTAGTGTCTCTAAAGTCTTTCGCCGTATTCCGATTGCCAATGATTCCCCCTCTCAAGAGAATCTTAACTTTATCGCCAAAGCGGTACAGAAAGTAGGACCCGCCGTTGTGAGAATTGATGCTGCTCGACAAGTTAGGGACAATATGCCTGAAGCTTTGGATCAACCCTTCTTTAGGCGCTTTTTTGGCGAAAACACACCAATTCCCAGAGAACATATCGAGCGAGGAACAGGATCAGGATTTATTCTCAGTTCTGATGGTCAAGTCATAACCAATGCCCATGTGGTACAAGGAAGTAATCAAGTAAAAGTAACCCTTAAAGATGGACAGGTTTTATCAGGAAAGGTATTAGGGATTGATCAGATGACTGATTTAGCAGTCATTAAAATTGAAGCCGAAGAAGCGCTACCAACCGTTACCTTGGGTGAAGCAGAAAAACTCAATCCAGGGGAATGGGCGATCGCAATTGGCAATCCCTTGGGATTAGATAATACAGTAACAGTGGGCATTATTAGCGCATTAGGTCGTTCTAGCAGTGAAGTAGGTGTTCCCGATAAACGAGTCAGATTTATTCAGACAGATGCTGCTATTAACCCAGGAAATTCAGGGGGTCCCCTTCTCAATGCTAACGGGGATGTTATTGGCATTAATACAGCGATTCGGGCTGATGCTCAAGGGTTAGGCTTTGCTATTCCCATAGAAACCGCCCAACGGGTTGCTCAACAACTCTTAACGAAAGGAAAAGCTGATCATCCCTACTTAGGGATTCACATGGTTACCCTCAATCCTCAAATCAAAGAAGAATTTAATCAAGCATCCTCTAATGGTGCGCCACCTCCCTTTGAAGTCACAGAAGAAGAAGGGGTTTTAATTGTGCGAGTTGTCAACAATTCTCCTGCTGATCAAGCAGGATTTCAACCAGGTGATGTGATTGCAACAGTAGGGGGAGAAGCGGTAAAAGAGGCTGCTGATGTACAAGAAAAGGTAGAAAAGAGTCTAATTGGTGAACCCCTATTAGTTGAAGTAAACCGTAAAGGTCGCCTCAAAGAAATCTCAGTTCTCCCTGGTACATTTCCAGTGAATAATTAGGGTTGGGCTTGAAGTTCAGCCAATTGTGATGCAACCGATTGATAGGCAAATTCATTACCTTGTTGTTTAAACAAGTCTAAGGCAACTTGTAAATCTTGAATCCCTTTCTCTTTTTGTGTCAAGGTTAAGTAGGTATTTCCTCGTTCTAAATAGGCTTCAGCGTGGTTAGGATTTAACTGAATCGCTGTATTAAAATCTGCGATCGCTTTTTGGGCTTGATTACTTCTAAAATAAGCAATCCCTCGATTATAGTAAGCTTCGACTGCTTGAGCATCAAGAGTAATCACTTGGCTGAAAATATTAATAGCGCCTTGATAATCCCCTTTAATTCCCCTTTCCATGCCACTAATGAGTAAATTTTCTAGGCTATCACTAGAAAGAGAGTCTTGCGCCATGACTGATAGATTCAATACCAGCAAGATAGGAAGTAAACTGATTATTAAACGGCTTCTTATCTGATTCATTTTTTGTTCATTTCGCTGACACCACTGAGTAGCATCCATAAACCTGCTAGAACGATCAAGACTGCGATCGCTGCTAAGATAAGATCCATTGTTTCCATAATGAGGTAATTTCCTTAAATAAGTTCAGTTTAATTGTATCAGAGAGCGAAATCGTATTACCTGATAAATAAACTTGCAGATACATGAAAAATCTCTGCTAAAGCTTCCGCTTGAGGTTGACTAATCTTGCTTTTACCTCGAAAAATTTGCTCAACTACTTCTTGAGACCCTATTTTTCCCACTAAATCTGATGATTTTATTTGATTATCTTCCATTAAATGCAGCAAAATCTCATGAGGAGAAGCAGGTTCTGGTTTAGCTTGTGTTTCATCAAAGGCTTTAAGCAATAGGGTTAGAAGCTTCAACAGTGCTGTTTCCTCTGGACTTCGTTCCACTTTTGTCATTAATTGAAGCAGGGAAGAACGAGTTTGATGATAGTCTTCCTCGGTTTCAATCACTTTAGGCTGAAATTGCACTAAAAGTCGGTTATAAGTATCTTGATTAAGCGTTAGGGTCATATTTTTGAATTAAGTTACTTTCTATTGCTGTTTAAAGTTAACTGATCTAATTTTACTCAAAACCGATACTTATCATACTCAGCATGGGTCAGAAAAATTTCATAAACAATCAATGCTATAGAATAATCAATAACAGTAATCAAGCGATAACGATTACCCTTAATATTAAAGACCGTTTTTCCCTTCACATAATCAGCAGAAGGATAGGTTTGTCTAACGACCATTAAATTGTCCCACTTCGCTTCTTCAGCCACCCGAATCCAAGCCTCAATTGCCCGTTTAGCATCGCTATGTTTGACAACATCCTTCCTTAGTTGAAACTTACCAACTAACTCCATTTAATTTCATGTTATTTTGACTAACTTGACCTCTTAATGTTTTCATTATTAAACCTATTTGTCAATAACTACACCTATCACTCCTATGACGCTTACCAATGACTCAGCTTTAATGCAGCGCTGCTTAGAACTTGCCCGTTTAGCCCAGGGAAAAACCAGTCCTAACCCCCTTGTGGGTTCAGTTATCGTTAAAAATGGCGAGATTATTGGGGAAGGGTTTCATCCCAAAGCAGGTGAACCCCATGCAGAAGTATTTGCCCTCAGAGATGCAGGAGAAAAAGCTCAAGGGGCAACCGTATATGTTAATCTAGAACCTTGTAACCATCATGGCCGTACCCCTCCCTGCACAGAAGCGCTCATTGGGGCAAAAGTAGCTAAAGTAGTAATAGGAATGGTAGATCCTAACCCGCTTGTGGCAGGAACAGGTATTAAACGCCTACAAGATGCAGAAATTGAGGTAATCGTCGGTGTGGAAGAAGAAGACTGTCGCCAATTAAACGAAGCTTTTATCCATCGTATCACCCATCATTTACCCTTTGGTATCCTTAAGTATGCCATGACCCTAGATGGTAAAATTGCCACCACCACAGGACATAGTGCATGGGTGACAGGAAAAGCAGCCCGTCATCAAGTACATCAAGTTCGTGCCGCTTGTGATGGGGTGATTATTGGCGGAAATACTGTGCGTTTAGATAATCCCTATTTAACCACTCATCAGGTCAGCGATCGCAATCCTTTACGAGTCGTTTTAATTCCTTCCTTTAATTTAAAGTAAGTGGGTAATATTTTGGACACAGAAACAGCTAATAATTTATTATTTAATAAAAATAATACTGAATAAATTTTTAAAAAAAAAATAA
>JBFRWQ010000158.1:0-12453 GCA_051439665.1 Microcystaceae cyanobacterium
GGTTAATACAACCTTAATAGGCTGAACCATTTTGCGTTCTAAGGACTTTTGACTGGTATAAGTGGGCAAAAATCCCACATTTTCCCACTGTACCGTTACATGATAAATATCCCCTCCCTGAGCTACCACCTCACTACGACTAAGACTTAATCGAGGAGACATCAAAGCGTGTGCAATGGCAAACTGACAGTGTTTTTCGCAAATATCAGGCAAATATTCCGTAGGTGCATTTTGCCAGACTTTTTTCTCATCCCAACCACCGATTTCTACTTCTCCCAATTGAGGATGATTAAAGGGAGTCCAGTCAATAAAGCCCTTTCCTCCTAACTTTTCATCATTCCACTGCAACAATTTTAGGTCATCTTCGAGAGAATGCCAGTAAAACCAGCGAATATAATCATCTTTTTTAATCCCTACTTCCGTTGGCGCATCCCAGAGTTCCACCGTAAAGCCATACCAACCCCAATGATCATAGCCATAATCATCCATCACACCGTGAGTAATTTGTTTGGGATGATAACGGAAGTCATGATAAGTCGATAAACAGGGATAACCCGTTAATTCTGTGCCTTTTTCCCCAATTAACTTAAACATCTCTAAATCTTCTACTGGGAAATGTTCATCAGGGTGGGTGCTGTAGGGGCGTAAAATAACGGCTGAATAGGTATGATAACTAATAAAACCATTAATATTAAGGTTATCTCGCCAAAACTCTGCTTCTGCACGGGTTTCAGGTTCAGAAAAGGGAAAAGTTCCTGCTCCTTGTTGTTCACCTTCTGGCTGCCAAAGATAAGGATAATTACGATTAAAATCCAATCCTTCAAGGGTCGGCGCTAATTTGATCTCATATCCATCATAATTGCGAATTAAGCCTTCAGGTAAAATTGTATAGTATGTCCCTCCAAATTCTTCAGGTTCACGACGTACCATAATACGGGAATCTTGCTCAGAAATTTTCCAGCCACCACACTCATCTTTAATCCGCATTTCTAAGATTAAACCATCTTCATTCACATCTTCCCGATATAAGCCCTCTTGTTCATCATTATAGGGATAGGGACGAATACTAGAACGCAAACGGTGAGGAGTCGTTAAGTACTTTTCTGCCCCATCCACAGCAATACGAGGCAAAATATAAACTGTATAGTTGTCAAGCAAGTTGGTTACTTGGGGATTTTGGTCATACTCAGTGAGTAGATAATAGAGAATATAGCAAGCAACGGCAGATCCTGTGACTTCGCCTGCATGAGTATTAGCATCAATCCAATATCCAGGTTTTTCAAGAGCATTTCCTGTCTTTTGATTAGTAACCGTTGCTAACCAAATCTCTTTTCCTCCATAACTTTGCCCAATCACTTGTAGCTGACTTAAATTAGGATAAGCTGTGGTCATTCGGTCAAGAAAATCAACGAGTTCTGAATAAGGGTAATAATGGCTGAAATCAAAGGCAGGGATGGTCATGGTTAGATTAGACTGTGCTAAATTAGCGGATGGCTACCGTTAACTATCCTATCGCTTTTGATCAATTTATATGAACAAACATCATCTTTTACCTCTCGTGATGGGAGTATTCACCCTGATTACTCCCTCTGTTAGCGCTCAAAATCCTGCTCCTTCTTTACAAGACTTAGTAGGGGTAAGGGGGAGTAGTGGTGAGATGCAGCTAAGAAGAAGAGGTTATCAGTTTCTGAAAACTGAAAAAACAGGGAATAGCGCTTATTATTATTGGCGAGAACAAAGTACTGGCAATTGTTTAGTAGTTCGCACGGCTGATGGGCGCTATCAGTCTCTCGTTTATGCACCCCAATTTGACTGTCAAACCAATGCTTCGGGTTCGAGTTCTCCTTCTGCTCAAGCAAGTGGGAGAAATATCACGATTAGCTTTCCCAGTGGCAGTAATTGTGGTTCTTATGGTGGAAGAGTAAATGTAGGAGATACCTTTGTTTTAAATTTAGCCAAAGAGCAACAATTAATTATTGAAAAATCCACACCCCATGATTATTCCGTACAAGCGCCTAATGGAGAATACTTAGAAGTAATTCAACGATACCCTAATGATGAAAATCAATATTGGACAGGAAATCAATCAGGGAATTTTAAGGTAAAAGTGGCAAGTGTTCCCCAAGGAATGCAAATCGATATCAAATTTTGCGCTTACACAGGAGAAGGAGCGCTGTAACCCTAGAATTAATTGAACAAGCCAACAAGATATTCCATAATTTTCCTCTTTTTCGGGCTTTGTGTCAAAAACAACCTCCAAGATATAATCAATGAATTACCTGTCATTATTAGGAGTCAATCTACGAATTATGGATACTTAATTTAAAAATAATCATAAATTTGAGGAAATTCAATTAGTCTTGAGGTATTTCCCATGCGAATATAAGATTCTAAGACTCCTTTTTTATTTTTCAATAAAGCGAACTTTTCAGCTTGTCTGACATTAACTACACAAACTATTTTATCTTCTACTGTCTCAAAACGAATCCGCATAAATTTGCTAAAAATAACTCCAATACGTTCAGTAATGAGATTAATTAACGTTTGCTCAAATTGATCAATGTCACCTTTAGACAGTAAAGAAAGATCATTTTCTAATCCCAAAATATGGCCATCATCATCAACACCAATAAGTAATGTTCCCCCATCACTACTGTTTAGAAAAGCGACAATTGTACGTAATACTTCAAATCTTAGATTTTTATCCTGTCTATCCTCTCGAACATTCCATTGTAAGGTACTTTTAAACTCTAGAGTGTGACTTTCGCCCTGTTGAATAATTTCAGTGATCGGTATGAGATCACCAATTTTTTTAAAGGTTGTTAAAAAGCGTCTTAATTTACGTTCTTCTATTTTCTCATTTAATTCTTCTTCTCTATAAGCATATTCAATAACAGTTTGATTAATCACTGCTATCCATTGTCCCCAATATTCTTGTTCTAGATTTACTAGATTCTCCTCTATCCATTGCTCATTTTTAGTATTTCCCCAACGGTTAAAATAGGTAATTGCATCTTGAATAGATTGATGTACTATCTCAAAAACATTTCCTTGCCAATTTTTAGCGATGTAATCCCATGCACCCATTTTAAAGGCTTTACGGCAATCACTTGATCTATCATTTGCTGTTAGAATAATAACGACAGAGGAAATACCTAAATCCTTCACTTTTTCAAGAACAGCAAAACCACTGTCCTCTTTCTCCATATTCATATCAGCAATGATGACATCAAAGTGCCCATTGGCTAGTTTGTCTTGTGCTTCAGTTACATTAGTTGCTGTTTCTAGATGTTGATAACCAAAAACTTCTAACCATTCGGTTAATTCCTCTAAGTAACCAGCATTATCTTCAATTAGCAGTAAATGAACATTATCAGTGTGCATAGAAATTAACAAGGTAACTAAGTTTTATAGGGAACATAAATTTCAAATTTAGCTCCATTATATCCTGTTTCTCGAATGAAACCATTCATTTTTTCTAATGTTTTGCGAAGAATGAATAAGCCTAAACCGCTTCCTTTACCTTTTTCCGAAGTTGTCTTAAGCGGTTGAAAAATCCAATCTTTTTTATCTGAGGGAATTCCTTTGCCATTATCTGTGAATATAATGAGTAAATATTTTTTATTGTCTGGCATCGTTTGACCTATAATATCTTCTGGATTATTAATATCTTGTGAGCTAAGAGTAATCTCTAAGTTAGGATAGTTGGCATTATGTTTAAGGGAGTTTTCTACTAATTCATTAATCGCACTTTTAATTTTTTCTGCATCTCCATAAAATTCTTCTTCTCCATTTTTAATATCAAGGTTAATGGTTGCATTCTCAATTTTTGGAATAGTTTGCCATTTTTCAAAGAGTTCTTTAATTTTAAAGAGATGATATTTAATAATAATCCCTTCGTTAATTGCTTTGAGATCACTTAATGCTGTTTGAGTAATTTCTAGTTGAGTTAGCAATTTTTTAAATTGAGAATTATGGGGAGAGTCTGAGGATGATTTTCGCATTATACGACGAGTTTTTGATTCAATAATTGCTAATTCGTTGTTGACAAAGTCTGATATTTCATGTGCAGTTTTAGAAATGATTTCTAAAATTTGCCAATAATCATCACTGGGAATTTGTTTGATTTCTAATTCTTCTTCATCTCGACGGCATTTAATTTCTTCAGCAATTTTTTCTATATTTTCAATAATTGCTAATAGAGAACTATCATTTTCTTTAGTGCGATAAAGAATGCGAGAAACAATACTTTTTAAAATACTGATTTCATTGGCGACTTTATGATAAATCGCTCGGTTTAGCATTTCTGTATCATTAATACCAATTGGAATATCTAGCTTGACCATTTTAAAGTATTCTTCTCCACTTAGATTTAAGGTTAACATATCTTGGGCTTGTTGATAATAGTCAGACGTTTTATCAATTTTTTGTAACCATTGAGTGGCTGTTTCGTGATAAGCTTCTGTCGCTAAAACACTTCTGGCACAATATAATAGGGTTGCTTCATAATTATCTGTTTCTTGGAGGACAGTTTCAAAATAAATGTTTCCCTCTTTAGGTGATTTTATACGGTAATAGAGTCTTCCTAAGTGGAGACGAATGACGTTAGCATGGTAAGGAAGTTGTTCATCCAAGTCAATTTTTTCGAGTAAATTAATGGCCTTTTGATATTGATGTAAGTATTCTAAGGATCTTGCATATTGTAAAGCAAAGTAATTGTCAATGATAAGTATTTATATATAGGACATTTGACCGCAAAAAACTCAAAAATTCAGAAAAATTAACTCTCAATCAATAGCCTTGTGAACAGTCCAATAGAATGGGAAAATAAAAAAGCGTAAGCTACCAAGGAGATAAATTCGTGTTTTGGTCTAAGTCCTCATTGTCGATACCGACGGTAATCTTATCCCTGATGCTCTTGCTTTTAGGGGGGACAGTGGCTGGTTGTGGTGCATTACCCGATAATTTAGTTAAATTTGGCGATCAGTCTCAAGAAACCGTCATTCTCGATGCTCCCTATCAACCCGTAGTCACTAACAAACTAGCGGAAGTTACCCCTCCCTCGGCCATTCGACAATTAAGTAAAAGCTTAGACCAATATCAGCCCCAAGTTCGTATCCTTAGTCCCCAACCCAATCAATTATTATCGGATACCACAGTTCAAGTCTCTCTAGAGGTTCAAGACTATCCTCTTTTTCAAGATGAAACCTTGGGTTTGGGTCCCAACCTGCATCTTATTGTTGATAATCAACCTTATCAAGCTGTTTATGATGTGAGTGAGCCGATTGTCCTAGAAAGTCTTTCTCCCGGTTCCCATACCTTACGAGTCTTTGCCTCACGGCCTTGGCATGAAAGCTTTAAAAATGATGGCGCTTATGCACAAACCACCTTTCATGTTCTAACTCAAACAGAAGATAATACGCCTGATGCTAACTTACCTCTGTTAACCTATAGTCGTCCGAAAGGAAGTTATGGAGCCGAGCCAATTCTACTGGATTTTTATCTAACAAATGCCCCTCTACATATTTATTCCATAGAAGAAGGAGATCTTAACCCCACGGCCGACTGGCGAATTCGGGTAACGATTAATGGAGAAAGTTTTTTACTAGATAGATGGCAACCCGTTTATCTCAATGGTTTTGAAGAAGGGGAAAATTGGGTCAAACTTGAATTTTTGGACGAACAGGGCAATCCTGTTAATAATGCGTTTAATAATACAGCCCGTTTGATTGTTTACAATCCTGATGGCAATGATACCCTATCTCAGTTAGTGCGAGGTGAACTGACTCCAGAAATCGCTCGTTCAATTGTCACTCAAGAAGCGCCTGTTACTAATCTGCCCCCAGAAGTCCCTGTCAGTGAACCAGAAATCATCGAAGAAGAGGAAGTTGAAGAAGTAACAACTGATAGTGAGCTTCCCTCTGAAGAAGAAGCAGTCGAAGTTGAAGAAGTAACAACTGATAGTGAACTGCCCTCTGAAGTCGTAGAAGTTTCTGAGACAGAAGAAAAAACTACTATCATTGAAGTCTTTGAGCCTGCCCCTGTCTCTTTAGAGGAGGAAACAGAAAGCGCTCTTCCCTCAACAGAACCAGAAGTGATGGAAATAGAGGAAGAAATCACTCTAACAGAAGAAATTCCGGTCGAAAATGAAGTTGAACCTGTTGAGCCTATCATTGCGCCCATCGAAGAAACGGTTACTCCCGAAGAAGCGCTTCAAGCTTCGGAGACATCATCCCCTGTTGAAATTCTTGAGAGCGACATACCTGACATCCCAGAAGAATTATCAGAGCAAAAAACAACAGAGTTAGAATTAAAATTGTTGGAATCGATTGAAAAATTAGAGCAAAAAATCGATCAAATCTCTGAATCTTCTTCATCAAAAGCTTCCCCTGATGCTCAAACCGTAGATGAAACCGTTAACACCTTGAGCAAGGATGTTAAAAGTCGTCTGCAAAAATGGCGGGAAATACTCACCCGTTCCATCAATAAGTGATTTTCACTATTGTTATGTTGCGATCGCTAAAAATGCTATCCTAGATCCTACAATCAGTGAACTACTAAACTAAACATGACACTAACAACTTTAATGCAAATTATTTGGGCAGTTTCGGCTGCCTTCTTAATTGTATTGGTACTTCTACATTCACCGAAAGGAGATGGCCTCGGTGGAATTGGTGGCCAAGCCCAACTCTTTACCAGCGCTAAAAGTGCCGAGAAAACCCTTAATCAAATAACTTGGACTCTAGCAACTGTTTTTATTGCTCTTACCGTTGTCTTAAGTGCGGGTTGGTTAAATACATCCACTGCTATTCCTCCTGCTCCTCCCTTACCCACCTCTCCGACAACTCCAATTACTCCCCCAGTTGATGCACCAGCGCCCACTGATGCGCCTGCTGTTCCTCCAACTCTTCCATAAAATAAAAGGTGGGCAAAGCCCACCCTACTTGTTTGAGAGTAATATTATGTTTTCTTTAACCGACCCAGTGAGTTAAATGACCTAATTCTAGGGCAGCAGCAGCGATCGCACCTAAAGCAGCAAGTTTTAAAAAGGGAGTCACTTCCCCCATTGGTTGACGGTTTCCTACACTACGGGAGCGATGGATACGTCCGTAAAGATCCACTGAGCCCATCATAAAGAAGAGAAGAGCCAATAAGCTCATCTTGGTTCTGGGCTTCTGTAGGCTGTAGTCAGTATTTAATCTATCCATAGTAGATGCACCTTAAATGTTGAAATCTTCGCACAATAAATATCTTAACAATTTTTGGTGGTAATGTAAACTATTGTTAAAAATAATTGACATAAATCCATTTAAGGACTCCATGTAGCAGCAATCCTCTTTTTGCATTTAAGATAGAAAGCTGAAAAATTATATTGGTGTGTTCATGAGTCAATCTACCCCTCCCTTTGTCCCCTCTCTCTCTCGACGAGCAGCTTTAAAACTGATTAGTGTGGGAGTCTTGGGCAGTTTGGTTGGATATTCCCGTTTTAGGAAACCAGAGCCATCTGTTTATCAATCTCCTCTTATCTCCCTTCCTTATACCCTTAATCGTCCTAAGTCAGTGGTTGTGGTAGGTGCAGGATTAGCAGGGTTAGCTTGCGCTTATGAATTAAGTCAAAGAGGGTTTAAGGTTACTTTACTGGAAAAATCTCCCAATCTAGGCGGAAAAATTGCCAGTTGGACTATTTCAATGGGAGAGGAAACCTTTAAGATGGAACATGGTTTTCATGGCTTTTTCCCTCAATATTACAATTTAAAGGGATTAGTGGCTGAATTAGGAATCAAAGAGCATTTTAAATCCCTCAATTTCTATTCAGTTGTCTTTCGAGATAATAACTATCAAGCGGAAGTTTTTCACCCTAGTCATTCGGCTTTTCCTTGGAATATTGTCGATTTGGGGGTTTGGTCATCTAATCGATTGAAATGGGGCATTAATTTAGTTAATCCTACTCATTGGCAATTATTTAGGGCAATTACTGGTTTTAGAACCCCTTATAGTTACGAGCGCTATGATAGTCTTTCTGTGGCTGATTGGGTGAAACAAGGATTTCCTCAAGGATTATATGATCTTTATTTTCTACCCTTTGCTAAATCTAGCTTAAATGCCCCTGATGTTCTCAGTACCGCAGAATTATTACAGTTCTTTCACTTTTACTTTTTTGGCAACCCAGAAGGATTAGCCTTTAATGGGACAAGGGATGATATGGGAACCAGTTTAGTCCAACCTATTACCACAGCCATTCAAACTAAACAAGGTAAGATTATCAAAGAAGCAACGGTTAGTAATTTAGACTATAAACAAGAAAAGCTGGTTTCTTTAACCTATCAACAGGGAAATGAGTATAATGCTGTGCCATTTTGGGTAGAAAAGAATAGCCAACTGGGAAAAAATTATTATGGTGCAGGGGATAAAGTCTTTTTAAAGCAAAATAGCGCTCAAACAGCGATTTCTTTGACTTGTACCCATCAAGGTTGTACTGTCAGTCCACAAGCAGATGGCAGTTTCTTGTGTCCTTGTCATGGTGCAAAATATAATGCTCAAGGGGAAGTGATACAAGGACCAGCAAAACGGAATTTAACCCAGTTTAAAGTGAAAAGTCAGACAGAAAATGAAATTGAATTAGTTGCTCAAAATGTAGATAATAGCGCTTCAGAACAGCAAATTCAAGCAGATTATTATGTGATTGCTACCGATGTCATTGGAGTCAAACAGATAGTTAATCAGATGAGTGGGGAGATTCCCCCTAGTTTAAAACAACAAATAAACGAGTTAGCCTTAGCAGATCCCTTTGCAGTGGCAAGATTCTGGTTTGATCAAGATTTTGAGTGGGAACATAGCGATTTTACCTCTTTATCAGGATATGCACTCACTGATAGTATTACCCTTTATCATCGTATCCAAGAACAATTTATTGAATGGTCCAACCGCACAGGGGGAAGTGTCGTTGAGTTACACGCCTATTGTTACAAAGAAAAAGAATTTCCAACTCAAGAAGCGCTGTTAAAGACCTTTGAACAGGAATTATACGAAATTGTCCCCCAATTAAGCAAGGCTAATATGTTGCATCGAGAGTTAGTTAATCAAAAGAACTTTTCAGGATATCCCCCTAATAGTTATCAAAATCGTCCTGAAACAGTGACTAAAATTGACAATCTTTACTTTGCGGGGGATTGGGTAAAAATGCCCTTTCCTTGTGGCTTAATGGAACGAGCCGTTAGTAGTGGACTGCTGGCAGCTAATGAGATTTTACAACAAGAAAATCTACAGCAACGGCAAATTTTAACGGTTATGCCTGAAGGAATCTTGAAAATTTAGTTATCTGAAAATTTCAGTGCTTCTGAACTTAAGGTTATTAGAAAAACTTATGATTAGTAGTGGACTGGCACAGCTAATTTGGTACATTAGAAGAAAGCTTATAGTAAGCCCTTTAGGGCGATGTCTAAGGGCTAAAGCCCCTACTACGAGCAATTCCTAATAACTCATTTTAATTGGGTTGTGTTGGGTTTCTTGCCTCAACCCAACCTACATCTATGGGGTTAAGCTCAATTGATTTAACCCCTTAATATTCACCAAATAATAATGACTGAATCTAGTAGGATGGGCTTTGCCCATCAAATCATCGAAATAGTTTAACTCTAATATAATAATGACTGAATCTAGAGCAGAACAAGAAGCAAAAAGCGAACATACCTCTCCTGAGAGACTAGCCGAATTAGGGAGAATGAATAAACGTCTAGCTTATTTAGTCGCTCAAAATGTTAATAGTTCACCAGAAACCTTAATTCAATTAGGAAATAAGACCAATAAAAAAGTTGTTAAAGCTGTGGCGGTTAATCCCAATACCCCTGTCAGTTTCTTAGAAATATTAGTTACCGATGCTGATGTATCTATTCGCTGTGCAGTGGCTAAAAATCCCAATACTTCGGTTAATATCTTAGAAATCTTAGCTACCGATGCTGATGTATCTATTCGCTGTGCCGTGGCTAAAAATCCCAATACCTCAGTTAATATCTTAGAAATCTTAGCGCTTGATTCTGAGCAAGAGGTTCGCCTTTTTGTTGCTCAAAATCCCAATACCCCAGTTAATTTATTAGAAATTTTAGTGACTTATTCTGAGCAAGAAGTTCGTCTTTTATTAGCTCAAAATCCTAATACTTCGGTTAATACCTTAGAAATCTTAGCGCTTGATTGTGAGCAAGAAGTTCGCCTTGCAGTTGCCTCAAATCCCAATACCTCAGTTAATGTCTTAGAAATCTTAGCTACCGCTCAAGAAGCACAAAGCCAACACACCTCTCCTGAAAGACTAGCCGAATTAGCAAGAATGAATCAACGTTTAGCTTATTTAGTGGCTCAAAATGTTAATAGTTTGCCCGAAACCTTAACTCAGTTAGGAAATAGTAATAATCAAGAAATTGTTAAAGCCGTGGTGAGTAATCCTAATACACCAACAGAGACTTTAATCCAATTTGCTAAAAATCCTCATACATCTATTTATTTATTAGAAATCTTAGCGACTAATTCTGAACAAGAGGTTCGCCTTTTTGTCGCTCAAAATCCCCATACCCCAGTCAATACCTTAGTAATCTTAGCCACTGATTCTGATGTATCTGTTCGCTGTCGAGTGGCATCAAATCCCCATACTCCAGTTAATACCTTAGCAATCTTAGCCACTGATTCTGATGTATCTGTTCGCTGTCGAGTGGCATCAAATCCCCATACCCCCGTTAATACCTTAGCAATTTTAGCCACCGATTCTGATGTATCTGTTCGCCATCGAGTCGTATCAAATCCCCATACCCCAGTTAATACCTTAGAAATCTTAGCCACTGATTCTGATAAGTCTATTCGTCGCAGATTAGCATCAAATCCCCATATTTCTGTCAATATCTTAGAACTCCTAGCTACTGCTCAAGAAGCACAAAGTAAGCACACCTCTCCTAAGAGACTAGCCCAATTAGCAAGAATGAATGAGCGTTTAGCTTATTTAGTTGCTCAAAATGTTAATAGTTCACCAGAAACCCTAACTCAGTTAGGAAAGAGTAACCATCAAGAAATTGTTAAAGCCGTGGTGAGACATCCCAATACACCAACAGAGACTTTAATCCAATTGGGTTTAGATTGGCCAGAAGAATTAAGCAAAAATCCGATTCTCAGTTTATGGTTATTAGAAGATAATCATCCTCTATTATCCAATCGGGAAATTAAGAGGAAATTTGCGCAAAATACTAACACACCTGCTAATTTATTAGAAATATTAGCAACTGATGCTGATGTATCTATTCGCCGTCAAGTAGCATCAAATCCTAATACTCCAGTTAATTTATTAGAAATCTTAGCAACTGATGCTCATGAATCTATTCGCTGTCAAGTAGCATCAAATCCTAATACCCCAGTTAATTCCTTGGCCATCTTAGCCATCGATTCTGATGAAGAGATTGGCCTTAGATTGGCAAGAAATCCTAGTACACCTGTCAATTTACTAGAAATATTAGCAACTGATGCTGATATATTAATTCGCCGTCGAGTGGCATCAAATCCCAGTACACCTGTCAATTTACTAGAAATCTTAGCAACTGATTCTGATGTATCTGTTCGCCGTCGAGTAGCATCAAATCCCAGTACTCCAGTTAATTTATTAGAAATATTAGGGACTGATGCTGATTGTAATGTTTTTACTTCTAATTGGAATTTACCCAAAGCGTTAGAGCCTTACCGAGAGGATATAATTGATACGATTAAGCCCTATCTCAAGATTGAAACTACTCCCAATTCCACCCAATTGTGGCAAAGTAAACTGGGAGGTTATCCCTATTTACCGAACAATATTAATTATCCAACGAATCATCAAGGCAAATTGCTACAACTTTGTGCGCAATTCAATTTCTCAGAACTTCCTCCCTTAAAAGATTTTCCCTGTCAAGGCATTTTACAATTTTATATTGATGCCATTAATACCAATAATGCCAACGGTAATGAATATAGCGACTGTTTCGATTATTCAAAACAGCCAGATAGTTTCAGAGTTCTTTATTTTGAAGAAATTGAGCAACAAACTGAGAATTTAGTGACAGATTTTGAATTTTTAATAGAGGATAATGATGATTATCTTACGTTTCCAATTCTCCCCGAATATTCACTGAATTTTTACCAAGAATATGCACCCACAACTTCCGATGATGCAGCATTTGACCATTATCTATCTGACATCTGTGACAATAAGGATTTAAGAGAATTATATGAAGAGTGGAATAAATCTTATAGTAAGATAGGTCGTAATCAGCTAGGGGGTTATCCTCGTATTTATGATCGAGATTGTACAATAGCCAATCAGATGTTACTTTTCCAATTGAATTTAGAGACTTTCTTTTACTTAGAAGAAGAGGAATTCATTAACTTTTTTATTCATCCTGAGCGCTTAAAAGTATTAAATTTCTCTCAGGTTTTGTATAATTA
>JBFRWQ010000159.1:0-20598 GCA_051439665.1 Microcystaceae cyanobacterium
CTGTCAACTGGAAACAGGGGATACTATTCTATATTATACCGATGGCCTTACAGATGCTGTCAGTCCTAGAGGCGCTCGCTTTGATGAAGATAATTTGATTTATGCGTTTAAATGCGCCTGTCAACAGTGTTTTACCCCTCAAGAACTGCTTGACTATTTATTTGATCAAGTGGAGACGTTTGTGGGAGTGGGAAATGCTAACAGTGATGATATGACTTTGGTGGTAATGCAGTTGACAGTAACCAATAATCAGTAACCAGTTAAAGAAAAAGAAGATAAGGGTTTCAGCCACTAGCCAATTCTCAATAACTATTGCTTAATGACAATAGCTAACGGTAGAATCAGGGTTAAAATGTTATGTAATGGATTTTTGACATTTTGCTAATAAACCAGCACCACCCATTAATAATAATCCTAAAATACTGGTGGGTTCGGGAATCGTTACACATCACGATCAGACCCTATTGCTGCCAATTAAGAGAGGTAGATCATGCTTGATGATGCCAATGCTGGTATTGATGCTAATTGGACACAAACTTCATCATCGTTAGTGTTCAAGTCAGCAGTGGAATTGACTGAGTTGTTGCGCAAGCGCTCGCTCTCATCCGTAGATCTTGTCCAAGCTTACTTAGACCACATCACTACCCACAATCCCGCCCTCAATGCGGTGATTACCCTAGATGCTGAACGAGCGCATCTGAGAGCCAAGTCCGCAGATGAAGCGTTAGCTAAGGGGGACTGTTGGGGTCCACTGCACGGGTTGCCAATGACCATCAAAGATGCTCTGGCGACGGCTGGCTTACGGACAACCTTCGGCGATCCCACTCTGGCAAGCTATGTTCCCAATCACGACGCTGCGGTGGTTCGAGCAGTTAAACAAGCAGGAGCGATTGTGCTGGGTAAAACCAACATTCCTTGGAAATCCTACGACTGGCAATGCCAACATCCCACCGCAGGACGGGCTAATAATCCTTGGGATTTAGGCCGCACTCCCGGTGGTAGTTCTGGGGGCGCTGCTGCTGCCCTTGCTGCCGGATTTACGCCCTTGGAACTGGGCAGTGATGCTGCCGGCTCGATCCGATTGCCTGCCCATTTTTGTGGCGTGTGTGGCTTGCGTCCCACGGAGGGCAGCCTCTCGGACACAGGACACATGACCATCCCCGGATTGCCCCACAGTATGCGCCACATTGCCGTGGTCGGTCCACTGGCTCGCAACCTGCCTGACTTACAACTGCTGTTATCGGTGTTGCGCCAAGCCGAAGTCACCCACAATACTCAGTGGGCGATCGCCCCAGTGGGATCACAATCCACCGACAAAATTGAACTGCCCAGATTGAAACTGGCCTGGACCGCACAATTGGGGGATATTCCAGTGGATGGGGAAACCCAGCAGATCCTCGCCACCTTTGTCCAACACTTGGAAGCCGCAGGTTGTCAGATTGAACCCGTGGATTTGCCCCAGATGCTACCGGGAACCACTTGGGAGGAATTGCTGGAACTGTGGGGCTTGCTGCAAGGGGCTGAGATGATTCCCCTGCTTCCGGCGAGCATTCGCAACACGCCCTTGCGTTATGTCCTACCCCAACTCTATTGGTCCCGTTTAATGGGGCGCAGTCGATTGGCCACTGCGATCGCCAAAGGTACCCATTTTGGGGTGGATGATTATCTGCGACTGTTGGAGAAACGCGATCGCCTCATTCACCAACTGGATCAATGGTTGAGTCAGTGGGATGGCTGGCTCTGTCCGGTTACCCCTACCGCAGCGATCGCTCACCAGAAACCCGGTTCGACCTTGCTAATTGGTCACCAACGTTATCCCTACGCCGATGTGTTTGGCCTGTATCTAGCGACCACGGCCATTTTGGCAACGCCTGCCGTCACCTTCCCCATCGGCCAAACCACTACTGGACTGCCTTTGGGTATTCAACTGCATGGTCGTCGCTGGCAAGATGAACGGGTGTTGGCGATCGCCCAAGCCCTGTCCGCCATAACCAACCCACTACCCACCCTACCCAAGTTAGTGATCACAGATTAACCATTCCTCTGATTCTATCAACTGCTCAATTCTCTTAACCTTTTATGGCTCAAAAAAACGACTCTGTAATCTTAATTCTTTCCCTTTTCCTGACCTTTGGCATTTTAGTAGGGGGCTATTGGCTGCTTAAAAGTAGAATTTTTCCAGAGGGAAAAGAAGAAGTTATCCCCTCCGTTAATTCAGGTCAAACGGTTAGTTCAGATCTTGGGCAAAGTATGGGACAAAGGCAACTGATTGCCTTGGATACTACTCCTCAAAAAATAGCAGGAATTCAAGCTTTTGCCCAAGGAAACTATAGAGAAGCGATTAACTATTGGCAAGTCTCCTTAAAGGTCAATCGTAATGATCCTGAAACCCTCATTTATCTTAATAATGCCCTAGCACAAGCCCATAATCCTCTCAAAATAGCTGTAGTTGTTCCTTTGGGAAAAAGTGAAAATATTGCCAAAGAAATACTCAGGGGGGTGGCTCAACGTCAACAGGAAATTAATCAACAAGGGGGGCTCAATGGACGTTATTTACAAGTGCTAATTGTTAATGATGATAATGACCCTCAAAAAGCAGCAGAAGTGGCACAAAAACTGGTCAATGATTCATCGATTTTAGCCGTCGTTGGTCATAATTCTAGTGATGCCACTTTGGGGGCTGCACCTCATTATCAAAAAGGAGGATTAGTGATGATTTCTCCTACCAGTACGGCCAATAAAGTGGCTAGTCAAGGGAACTATATTTTTCGTACTGTTCCCAGTGTTCGATTTGAGGCTAATGCCCTATCTCGTTATGCTGTTAATCAAGCTAGAAAAACAAAAATGACTGTTTGTTATGATTCTCAAGCTCAATATACCCTAGCATTTAAAGAAGATTTTACCTCTGCTATTTTAACGGACGGAGGACAAGTAACCAATATTAATTGTGATTTATCTGCACCCAATTTTCAGGCATTAGAGATTATTGCCCAATCCCAAGAACAAGGGGCTGATAGTATTTTATTAATTCCGTCTGTGGATAGAATTTCTCCTGCCATTTCTGTGGGCCAAGCTAATCAAAAACAGTTAGCTTTATTCGGCTCATCTACCCTTTATACATTTGAAACTTTAGACAAAGGGCAAAACTTTATGGAAGGAATTGTCATAACCATTCCTTGGTATCCGACTGCTATTGCTGATCATTCTTTTGCAGAAGATGCCATTAATTTATGGGGAGGTGCAGTCAATTGGCGAACGGCTCTATCTTATGATGCCACCCAAACCTTAATTACTGGTTTAAACCAAAAAAATAGCCGTTCTGGACTACAACAAACCTTAGCAGATCCTAACTTTAATAGTCAAGGAGCAAGTGGTCAAATTCGCTTTTTACCATCAGGCGATCGCCAAAGTGCGCCTCTGTTTGTTAAAGTGGTTTCCCAACCCCAAGGAGATAATAAAACGGGATTTGATTTTGTTTTGCTTTCCCCAAATAATTAGTTCGTGGGAGTGGTTTTTACCAAGTCCAAGTTAGTAAGGTGGACAAAGTACATTAATTTATTATTGAGTTGAATTATGTATATTTTTTTTACCCTACAGCAATTATCATCTGAATTGATTAAAAGCCAAAATTCTCTTCTTTTTGCTGTCTATGAGAAGATAAGTTAAAGAGCTTTGTAAGAGCGAGCGCTTGACTGGCGTTGATTTGTCCATAGGAAAACAGCCAAGGGATATCATTATTGATTTGCTCAACAAACCAATCTTTAATGTAGGGACTGCCCAAAATAACTAACCCTTTAAGTATTTTTTGTTGCAGTAATTGTTGATAAATTGCTTTATTTTCTACTGTTAACCATGCTTGGCCACGGAAGGGATTTCCTCGTAAGAAAACTTGTAATAAAGTAGGTCGTTTATCGTCTAAAATTAAAGGTAATGTTTGATAATCAATTAAATGTAATTCATATCCATACTTTGATGGAATGGTTACTGATGGACTTTGACGATCTAGGAAAGATAAATTTAATAAATCATCAACAACGATTAAATTACGCCCTTGTTTGTTGTCAAGTCTAGGTAAGGGAAAGTTTCCCCCATAACTCAAAGAAGACTCTATAATTTCATTAACAACAGTCGTTGACTCATTATCAGATAGACAAGATAAATCATCTGCAAATGATTGTTGAAATAACTTATCTTTTACGGTCTTAATTCGCTGAAAAGACTGCTCAATTCTTGCTTCTGAAATTATCCCTGATTGTACCGCATCATAAACAGCATTAATGGCAATTTCTGGATCAGATGGCATTAATAAAATATCATTACCTGCTTCTACTGCTTTAACTGCAATTTCTTGATCGCAATATTGCTGTTTCACCCCTCCCATAACTAACGCATCAGTGACAATTAATCCTGTAAAGCCTAAATTTTGCCGTAATTGATTGCTTAAAATTTCCTTTGATAAAGTCGCAGAAGTCTGTTGATCCCATGCTGATACCAATAAGTGCGCTGTCATGATACTATCAACTTGGGCTTTAATTGCTGCTTGAAAAGGAGGAAGTTCTATCTCTTGTAAGTGCTCTACAGAATGGGCAATATGAGGTAAAGTTAAATGGGAATCAGTGGCTGTATCACCATGTCCTGGAAAATGTTTGGCTGTAGTTAAGATGGGATGGTTTTTTGTTCCTTCAATAAAAGAGGTAATTAACTGACTAACAATGCTAGTATCCTCACTAAATGCCCGAATATTAATCACAGGATTTGCAGAATTATTATTAACATCAACAACAGGTGCAAGTAGCCAATTAATTCCGACGGTTAGCGCTTCTTTGGCCGTTATTTCTCCCATCTTATAGGCTAATTTTTTAGCTAATTCCAGATCAGACTGAGCAATTTCCCCTAATGCCATTGGTGGAGGAAAAGCGGTAGCGCCTGCAAAGCGCTGTCCCACACCTTCTTCTATATCAGCACAAATCAATAAGGGACTTTTTGACCAATTTTGTAAGGTTTTGATTTTTAAGCTTAATTCTGCTGCACTTCCCCCTAATAAAATCACTCCTCCTAGATTTAATTCATCTAACCATCGCTTTAACGTCTCATTTGTGGCTTCCCAAACTGGATAACGGATTTGATGATCAAATAAATAGCCCGATGTACGAACAACGATCATTTGACCAATTTTTTGTTTTAACTGCCAATTATCTGATAAAGTCATGGTGATAGGAGTAGTTTAAGAGAATAAAAGCCTGAAAACAATGATTAATTCAGTTATCCTGTCAATCTTGAACCTCTAAATTTCTCTCTCAATGATACAATATAATAAACTTATGGTGGAGGCTTTTACTTTAACCCAAGTTTTTCTTAAATAAAATAAGTATTTATCATATTTTCCTGATTATGACTATTAAACCGACTAAAAATCAACAAATAATCTTAAATTTACTCGAAAAAGTTGAGGAAGAAGTGAGTGCCAAGCAGTTACATTTTCAACTGCACAAGATAGGAGCAAAGATGGGACTAGCTACTATTTATCGTGCCTTAAAGAAACTGCATCATAATGGAATTATTCAAGAAAGAGTATCCTCGACAGGGGAATCATTTTATTGTCTAATTAATAATGCTCATGAACATCATTTGAATTGTATTCGTTGTGGTCGTTCGATTACCATAGAGGATTGTCCCCTAGAAACAGAATTAAATAAATGGTGTCAAGTACAGAAGTTTTCTGTTTATTATCATACTTTAGAGTTTTTTGGTGTTTGTGCTGATTGTCAAAATAAATTATAACAATTTATATCCATTAATAAGCGAATGGTATTTTTTTACTATTGACAACTGTTTAATAACTAGGTTAGTCTGTGAAATAAGGTAGATCACCGTAATTCAAATTGTCCTTATATCCCCTAGTAAGAACATGGATAGTGTCTATTAATTCTTAACTTATTTATGTAATTTAGCGAATACTAATGTCTAATCAACAAAAAACAGTTTACTTTCTACATTTGCGTAAGACAGCCGGGACATCGTTGGCTAAAGCAATTAACAGTGCTACTACCTCACCTAGTTTAGTGAGTGTGGATAATTGGAAAGATTATTTTTTATCATTATATTTTTCCCAACAACCTAGCTTTGACGGTAAAATTATTAGAACCCACTCCTTTTATGGTATTCATTTAATGAATGCTCGTCATTTAATCAGTAAAAAGCGATATACCTACTTAACTATTTTAAGAGATCCCATTGAGCGAGCGATTTCATATTATTACTACGTTAAAAGAGAGAGAGAGCCACGGTATAAGCATCCACACGCAGACTTAGCAAATCGGTTGGAAATAGAAGATTTTTATCAAAAACCAGGATTAAAAAATGAGCAAACACGTATTATTGCTGGTATTGCTTCAAAACGCTTGAAAACATGGAAAAAAGGGAATTCGTTGTTGTTGGCAATGGCGAAAAGTCATTTAGCTAATCAGTTCGCAGTTGTAGGAATTACGGAAAGATTTAATGAAACCATAGATTTAATTAATCAAACATTCAATTGGAAACTACCTAATGATGCTCCCTCCAAAAAAGTGAATCAATCTCGTCCTAAGCAGGATGAGCTATCAGCAGAAACCCTCAATTCACTGCGAGAATCACATCAACTTGATTTAGAACTATATCAATTTGCTAAACAACTTTTTGAAAAACAATTAGACAGGTTAAATTAAAAATATATTGCGTTCTATGATTAAATATTGCGTTCTATGATTAAACGGCTGTTAGTTGCTATTCCTACCTTACTTGCTATTAGTATTGTTATTTTTACAATTCTCGCCTTAGCGCCTGGTGATCCGTTGGGAGAGTTTGCTTCTAATCCCTCTATTACTGCCGAAGTTAGGGAAAATCTGCGTAAAACCTTTGGCTTGGATCAACCTATTTACATCCGTTACTTTAAATGGGTTATTGCCTTTTTACAAGGGGATCTAGGTTACTCTTTTACAAGCCGTAGTCCCGTCCTTGATTTGATTTTACAACGGCTGCCAACAACTTTAATGATTGTGGGAACAGCCTATATAATTAGTTGTTTATTAGCTTTTCCATTAGGGATTATTTCAGCCGTCAAGCGCTATAGTTTCTTAGATCAAGCCTTAACTACTTTTGCCTTTTTAGGGTTTTCTTTACCCACTTTCTTTACTGGTTTATTATTTATTTTACTTTTCAGTGTCACCTTAAACTGGCTACCTTTTATTTATAACAGTACCTTAGAAATGAATAGTTGGGCAAATATCACTGAACAAATTAAACAGTCTGTGATGCCGATCGCTGTCTTAGTGATTTATCAAATGGCCGTTTTAATGCGATTTATGCGCTCTTCTGTGATTGATGAATTGTCCCATGAATATGTTAAAACTGCTTATGCTAAAGGATTAAACACTTGGCAAACTTTAAGGGTTCATATTCTTCGTAATGCGATGATTCCTGTTACCACTTTAGTAGCTTTAGACATTCCTGCTATTTTTACAGGTGCGTTAGTCACTGAGCAGATTTTCAGAGTTCCTGGTATTGGTGCATTATTAATCGATTCAATTCAGCGTAATGATACCCCAGTTATAATGGGGATCACCTTTATTTATGGCATTTTAATTGTCTTTTTTAATGCGATCGCTGACCTACTTTACGGTATTTTAGATCCTAGAGTAAGATATTAACTAATATTCAATGCCTGCTTGTGCTTTAACACCTTGTTCCCGAAAAGGATGTTTAACCAATTTCATTTCTGTCACTAAATCGGCAGATTCAATTAACGACTCAGGTGCGCCTCTTCCGGTTAAGATAACATGGCAATCTTCTGGTTTTTCCTGTAAACCCTTTAAAATATCTCCTACTTGTAAATAACCTAATTTTAAAGCAACATTAATTTCATCGAGTAAGACTAACTTAAACTCTGGCTCTTTAATATATTCTAATGCAGCTTGCCATGCTTCTTGAGCTTTTTCTGTATCCCTTTCTTTGTCTTGAGTTTCCCAAGTAAAGCCTTCCCCCATTGCTTGAAAGACCAATTGCTGTGACCATTGTTCTAAGATGGCTTTTTCGGCAGGTTCCCATGCACCTTTGATAAATTGAACAATAGCAACTTTATAACCATGTCCTAGAGAACGAATAACCATACCCAGTGCAGCCGTTGTTTTTCCCTTCCCATTGCCTGTATTAACAATAATTAAGCCTTTTTCTTTAGATGCTTGAGCAACCCGTTGGTCTTGAACTTCCTTACGGCGCTGCATTTTCTGTTGATAGGTCATTGTTTTAATTAAATAGTAGTTAAAAATCATACCATGACCACTAAAAAATCCCCCACTAAAAATGTGGAGGATAATTTAATTCTACTCAAAAGAGGTAACTTCTAACACAGGACCAATCATGGCTGTTGTCATAATATCCTCTCGAATCACTCCTTCTACCGTCACTTTTCCTTGAGATTGGGTTAAATCTACTGAAGGATCTAATAATTCATAAGTTTCTCCCTGATCACTGACAAAAGACCATGCACCCATCCCAAGATCCTGCCATTTTATCTGTCCAGTCAGTTTTACGTTCATGCGGTTCGTCTTTCTCCTTTCCCTACTAACAGAACCAATCCAATACATAATAGGGCATTAACGACGAGAAAGATTCTTGCCCATACTAAAGAACTAATTCCCCAAACCATTGGATGAATAATCGCATATCCGATTAAGCAGGAAGCAACCCCCAAAGAAATCCCAATGGTGAACCATTTTCCTTGAAAATTACCCAATAGTAAAGCCATTAAACCAAAGGGAATTAACACACTGGCAAAAATAGGATTAAGTACAGATGTTCCTTGAATCGCATTTCCCAATTCAGGAACAGAACTACCCATTAATCGGAATGGCCATTGGGGTAAATCAAAGATATAGAGTCCTTTAAGGAAAAATAAGCCTGAACTTCCCAAAATTAAGCCATTACATAAAGACCATCCCCACTGCATAGGAAAGTAGTTGCGTAAAAACCAAGCTAGTAAATAAGACCCTAAAACCATTGCAATTTTGGGCATTAAGGCAACAACACCACCATCAATCCAGAAACGGGGGTTTAAATAGCCATTATCCCGTAACCATCGGAAGAAATCACGGAACGTAATTTGTCCTTTAACGGCCATTGCTACCGCTTCCCCTGCATCCAGTTGGCCAGCGCCAAAATGATTAAAGGGATCTTCGGTCACTTTACGGGAAGATTGCTTAAGAATTTCGGTAATCTGTGCTGGATCATCAATTCCTGCTGCTTTAATTAAGGCTGCGACACCTGCCACATGGGGAGATGCCATACTTGTTCCCTGTAACCCTTTAAAAGCTACTTTCCCTTGACGATCAATGGTTTCTTGTATGATTAACCCCTTGTCACTACCACCAGGTGCTGAAATATCTACCCCTGCACCAAAATTAGAATAGGGCGCTTTAACCCCCGTAGAATCAAGAGCAGAAACACTGATAACATTAGGGTAACGTGCGGGATAGGATGCTGCATTTTGCCCAGAATTGCCTGCGGCTGCGATAATAAGTACCCCTTTATCATGAGCATAATCGATCGCATCCTTCATTACCTTATTTTCTCCTCCTCCCCCAAGACTCATATTAATAATATCTGCACCATTATCGGCAGCAAATCGAATCGCTTCAGCAATATCGGCAATATTTCCACCACCACTAGCTGAGAGAACTTTTAAGGGCATAATTTTAGCAGCATAAGCAATCCCCGCCACACCATAATTATTGTTAGTCGATTGGGCGATCGTTCCTGCTACATGAGTTCCGTGTCCATTATCATCTCTAGCATCAGTACTATCATTGACAAAGTTGTAGCCTTCAACAAATTCCGTTTGTTGTAAATCGGGAACACGACTAACCCCTGTATCAATTACCGCCACAACAACCCCTTCCCCTTTACTATCTAACCATGCCTTTTCTAGGTTAATACTGCGAAAGTTCCATTGTTTGGCATAATCTGGGTCATTAGGGGCTTCTAAGGTGTGATAAATGTAATTAGGTTCAATTGTACGAACATATTGTTTCAAAGAAGATTTTTTCAACGCTTTGTATAGGTTGGTATCTCCTTCGAGGGTGTAAAGTCGTTGGTCTGCTGAAAAGACACTATTAAAGGCAGCGTGAGCGTTATAATCTTGTTCTAGGGTATCGAGTTGCTCATTCAAAACAGAAATTGGAATATCTTCACGAAAGTCAACGACAATCGATTGGTATTCTCCTTTATTGGCTAATCCTTTAAAATTAGCAAGTGCAACCCATAATCCTACGATAAATAAGCCAAGTAGCAATAATTTTTTCATCGGCACTGACCCCTATGATTTTGTGTGATGTTATTTCAATCTTACTTCCTCTACCCTCAAAATGGGAAAATTGATCGGTTCGTGATATTTTCTAATATTTCCATCTTCTAAGGTCAAGTGTTATGATAGTAAGCAGCAGTTCTCTTAACTAACCAAGATAACCAATGAGGGAAAATAGACTAGATCGACTAGAGCGAATTATGGAAGGTACATTAACCAATATGGTTGCTTCTTTTGAGCAAGTACAAGAGCGCTTTGAGCAACAGCAGTCCAGTATGGAAGCTTTAAGCCAAAATCAGCAGCAACAGCAGTCCAGTATGGAAGCTTTAACTCAAACTCAGCAAATTATACTAGAGAATCAACGAGTTTTGCTAGAAGCACAAACTTCTCTAACAACAACAGTTGATCAATTAGGACAGACAGTCGATCATTTAACCGAAATTCAAGCCGAAACATCAGAAAAGTTAGCGTCTATTGGTGCTGCTGTTGAGCGACTTTATGCTCTTTGCTATTACTTGATCAGAAAAGAGGAATAGTAAAGATGAAACCTGTCTTAAAAATTGACGACTTATGTATGGAAGCATCCCAATTTGCCAATCTAGAAACAATCCACAATGAACCAAAACTTTACGGTGTGACAGACGGAAAAGCCATTGGAACTTATGTTCAAGATAAGTTTGCAGCTTATTTATCAGCTAACTATGGCTATCAACAAGGAAACTCAGCTTCAGGCATTGATTTTCCAACACTTCAAGTTGATATGAAAGTGACAAGCATTAAACAACCTCAATCATCTTGTCCTTTTAAATCAGCCACCCAAAAAATCTTTGGTTTAGGATATCATCTTTTAGTCTTTGTTTATGAAAAGATTGATAATTCTACAACTAGGACAGGCAGATTAGAGATAAAACATACAGTTTTTATAGATAAAAGTAGAACAGCCGATTTTCAAACCACGAAAGGAATTATTGACATTCTTAATCGAGAAGGTAATAAAGATGATCTGATGGCTTTTATCATTGAGAGAAACTTACCTGTTGATGAAATTGGTGCAAATCAGTTAGCCGATAGAATTTTAGAATCCTCACCCAATCAAGGATATTTAACAATTTCTAATGCTCTGCAATGGAGGTTACAATATAGTAGAGTGATTCAACAAGCTGGTAATGTAGAAGGAATTATTCGAGTTAAATAAGCTATGACCAACAAAACATTAAATAAAAGGCAATTTGGGGATTTTCAAACGCCTGACAACTTAGCGCAAGAAGTCATTAAGATTCTGAAACTTAATCAACAGATTATCCCTCAATTAATTATTGAACCTAGTTGTGGAACAGGTGCATTTATTCGAGCAGCACTTAAAGCATTTCAAACATCAAAAATACTGGGATTTGATATAAATGAGCAATATGTTCAACAAGCACGAAAATCTATATTTAACTTTTCTAATTCAGATAATGCTACCATCCAGCAAGCAGACTTTTTTAAGACGGATTGGAATACACTACTTTCTCAACCTCAAAAACATATTTTAATCGTCGGTAATCCCCCTTGGGTGACTAGCAGTGAACTTAGTGTGATTAATAGTCCTAACCTTCCTCTCAAATCTAATTTTAAGGGGAGAAAAGGAATTGACGCTATTACAGGATCAAGTAATTTTGATATTTCTGAATGGATGCTTTTAGCTTATATTGAATTGCTATCTATCAGAAAAGGAACAATTGCAATTTTATGTAAATATTCTGTTGCTCGGAAAGTGATGCGTCAGTTGCACAAAAAATATCAAGCTCAATTTACAGGTTCTATTTATTTAATCAATGCAAAAAGCTATTTTAAAGCTTCCATAGAAGGTTGTCTTTTTATTTTAACTAATGATCATAACTTAAATCGGATTGATTATGCAGTCTATGAAAATTTAACATCTCAGAAACCATGCTATATAATTGGTGAACGAGATGGATGGATGATTCGTGATCTCATAAAATATGATAATTGGAGACATTTAATTGGCCAAGAACAAAAATATAGATGGCGTTCTGGTGTTAAGCATGATTGTTCTAAAATTATGGAGTTACAGCCCATTAGTTCTAACTTATATCAAAATGGGAGAAAAGAAACTTACTCTTTAGAAGAAGACTATTTATATCCTTTGTTTAAAAGCTCAGATATTGGCAATCATCGAATTAGTTCCTATCGAAAGCTTATTTTGATTACACAAAAGTTTGTTGGCGATGATACCAATCAAATCAAATTCAATGCGCCTAATACATGGCAATATTTGGTAGAAAATGAGTTCTATTTTAGCCGTCGGAAAAGCTCAATCTATAAAAATAAACCCCCTTATTCTATCTTTGGTATTGGTGATTATTCTTTCAAAAACTGGAAAATTGCCATCTCAGGACTTTATAAGAAATTAAATTTTTGTCTGGTTAGTCCTTTAAATAATAAACCAGTCATGTTTGACGATACGGTTAATTTTTTATCGTTTGATACAGAGAAAGAAGCTAGATTTATTTATACCTTACTTACATCACCTCCTGCACTAGAATGTCTTGATGCTATGATTTTTTGGGATAATAAAAGACCCATTACCATAGATATTTTACAACGTTTATCCCTGAAAGAACTTGCCAAAGAACTAGATGTTCTAGAACAATATTTATTTTGGTCAAAGATAGATAATGAATAACGTAGGTATGATCAAGGATAAATAGACAATGGCATAGATAAAGTGCTATTATAGTAAATAATAGTTCTCTTAACTAACCAATGAGCGAAAATAGACTAGATTGATTAGAGCGACTTGATTCTATTTGCGATTACTTAATCAACAAAGAAAGACAGTGATTTCTCAAATTTCTTATCAAAATTATGTTCAATGAATCAGAGTTAAATGTCAGCAGTGTTCCCTACCAAATCCTAGAAAAAGACCAACTATCCATACATATCTATCAGTCAGAAGTAGATTTAGCTCAAGATACTGCTTATCTAGCCAGAAATTATCTAAACTCAGTCATTGAATCAGATGGTCAAGCTAATATTATTCTAGCCACAGGTTACTCCCAAATACTATTTCTAGAAGCTTTGACAGCAATAGATGACCTCAACTGGTCAAAAATCACCCTATTCCATTTAGATGAGTATTTAGGAATTGAAGCTAATCATCCTGCTAGTTTTCGCTATTATTTAAGAGAAAGAGTTGAGGAAAAAGTTAAGCCACGACAATTTCACTATATCCAAGGCGATACTATTTTACCCCTTGATGAATGCGATCGCTACACTCAGTTATTGAAAACCCATCCTATTGCGCTGTGTTGTTTAGGAATCGGAGACAATGGCCATCTTGCATTTAATGATCCATCTGTCGCCAATTTTGAAGATCCTCACAGTATAAAATTAGTGAAATTAGAGACAGAAAATAGGGAACAGCAAGTTAATCGAGGAGATTTTTTAAAACTAGAAGATGTCCCTCAATATGCTTTTACCTTAACGATTCCAATGATTACTGCAGCCAGAAAAATCTTCTGTTTAGCGCCCCAAAAACAGAAAGCACAGATCATCAAGACAATGCTTACAGAACCCATTGATCCTTCCCGTCCTGCGTCTATCCTCCGAACGCTTCCTAATTGTTCTTTATTTTTAGATAGAGAATCAGCGAGTTTACTTGATTGAAAAATTTATGGAATTTTTAGATAATGAATACTTATCATAAAATTTATCAAATTGTGTGTCAAATTCCTGCGGGAAAGGTTGCCACTTATGGACAAATTGCTAACCTTGCTCAACTGTCCAATAAAGCTCGATTAGTGGGTTATGCTTTATATCGTGTAGATAGACAATCATCAGAGATTCCCTGGCATAGAGTAGTTAATAGTAAAGGTACAATATCTTATTCTTCCCTCAGAAATGGAACAGATTATTTACAGCGATCGCTACTTGAACAAGAAGGAATTATTTTTGACACTAAAGGGAAAATTAATCTCCATCAATATCAATGGAAAACAGAGCATTGATTGTATAATGAATAGGGATCATGTATGTAGATTTTAACCATGAAAATTCGTCAATGTTATGGATGCTTATACTATGCTTATCGGCCAGATTTAGTCTGTGCAGTACATCCTAGAGGAGTTGAGGGAGAGACTTGTCCTGATTATGAGGAAGATCCTGAAAAAGTTCCCCAAGAAGTTCTTAATTCCTTTGCTAAAGTAGGTAAATTTCTCGCAACTCATTATAGTCGTGACTTTGCCATCTGGTTATTAGGAAAACCCATTGAGTTTCAGGTACTTAAACCAGAAGATGTCTCTTTAGAACCCATCAGAACTAAAAATCTACTGTTCTTAGAATCAGATGAGTTAATCCTTCATATTGAATTTCAACTGAATCCTGAACCAGATATTCCCTTCGTTATGATGGATTATTACTTACGACTCTATCAATATAGTCCTAATAAAGATGCTTATCAAGTTGTTATTTATTCCGTTCCTTCTGACTCTGAATTAGTTTATCAAAATGCTTTTTCTATCCCTAATACTCATCATTTATATCATACTATTCGTCTTTGGGAAACTCCCTCTGAGCAATTTTTATCTGCATTAGGTTTATTCCCTCTAGCTGTATTGAGTCAGGGATCTAAACCGAGAGAACTTCATCAACAAGTTATTCAAAAAATAATGACACTGAAAAATAAAGAAGAACAACAAGAACTTATCCAAGCGACTACTACGTTAGCCAATTTATTGTTATAATAAGAGTATGCTTAAAAATGTCTTTTTTACTGGTAGGATTAATCTTTCAATGATACAAAGACTATATGTTAATAACTTTAGATGTCTAGAAAACTTTGAACTGGTACTCAAAGAGATACCATCATCTCTTTTAATTGGTAAAAACGGTACTGGAAAATCAACGATTTCTTTTGTGCTAGAAATCTTTCAAAGTATCGGGAGAGGAATTAACAGAATTGGAGAATTAGTTCAGTCTAAAGATTTTTATCAGGGAAGAACTGATCTACCGATGCGTTTTGAAATAGAAGTTATACTTAATAATCAACTCTATAAATATGTTCTTGCACTAGAATTGCCTGAAAATTTTAAGAAACTTCGTATTTTAGAAGAACAATTATTATGTGAAGAGAATTTAATTTATTCTCGCAAAGAAGCACAAATTACTCTGTATGACAAATTAGGCGAAACGAGAAGTCAGTTCTTAGTGGATTGGCATTTAATTTCACTTACCATTATACAAGAATATTCTGAGAAAGATCCGATTGGTATTTTTAAACATTGGTTAGCACATATCATTATTTTATCTCCCATTCCTAGCCTGATGACAGGAAATTCTTATGGTGAAACCTTACAAGCTAAACGAGATGGTTCAAATCTTGCTGAGTGGTTTTCAGGCTTATTAAATCGTTATCCTGCAGCTTACGCTACAATTGATCAATATCTTCGACAAGTGATACCAGATCTTAAAGACATCTATAATGACTCAATTGGCAAAGATGCTAAAAGCATGGTGGTTCGATTTGAAACTAATAATGCAAACTTAAGTATTAACTTTGAAGATTTATCTGATGGAGAAAAGTGTTTTTTCTTATGTGCCGTTGTTATTGCAGCTAATGAATATTATGGTCCTCTTTTTTGCTTTTGGGATGAACCAGATAACTATCTTTCTTTATCAGAAGTTCAGCATTTTGTGACATCTCTTAGACGTTTATTTAAAAATAAAGGTCAGCTTTTAGCGACTTCCCACAATGGGGAAGCAATTCTATCATTTTCTTATGAAAATACATTTTTTCTAGATCGAAAAAGTCATTTAGAACCAACCTTAATCAGATTACTGAGTGATCTATCTGTTGAAGGTGATTTGATCACTAATTTGAGTCTTGGGGATTTAGAATTATGAGTATTAATAGTCGTCAACCTCACCTCTTAATCTTGCCTGAAGATGATGCGAATCACCAAATTGCTACTGGATTCAGGAATAATCTTAATGTTGATAGTAGAGTGATTCAAGTTTTAGGAAATGCTGGTGGTTGGGAAAAAGTAATCAAGACATTTGAAAAAACACATATTGCTAAAATGCAAAAATTTCGAGAGAGGAGAATGATTTTGTTAATTGATTTCGATAAGCGTGAAGATCGTCTAAGCTATGTAATATAAAAAATTCAGAGCATCTGATTGATCGAGTTTTTATTTTAGGAGTACAATCTAGTCCAGAAGAATTAAAAAGATTAACGAAACAAACCTTTGAAAAAATTGGAGAGAACTTAGCACAAGATTGTCCTAATAGTAGGAATAAATTATGGCAAAATGAACTGCTTAAACATAATAAAGCAGAGTTAGATCGGATAGATTTAGACACATCTCTTAAATCATATTTATTTAATAATTAGTTTTTCATTCACGGGAAGATCAGAGGGTTGATCATACCAAAGTAAAATTAGGATAGACTTCTAAGATCGGTTGAATTTTGTTTCTTAATAAGAAGAATTCACGATTGTTGTTAATATACATAAGTCAAGATAATGTTAATGATGTAATATACGATTAAATTATGCAGCCTGTTGATTATACAACCCTTGTCGCAATTGGGACTGATTTACGAAATCATTGGCTTCCCGCCAAAGTCGAACAAGTTTATCAATGCGATCGCCATACCCTCTCTATTTCCCTAAGAACGATTAAAAAACGAGGATGGTTAACCCTTTGTTGGCATCCACAAGCAGCAAGGGTTCATATCGGTAATTCCCCCCCAAAAGTCCCTGATACATTTACTTTTAGCGATCAACTGCGTCATCAACTCAAAGGTTACGCCTTAACTGAGATCAAATTTATTGCCCCTTGGGAAAGAGT
The DNA here is from genome assembly GCA_051439665.1 of Microcystaceae cyanobacterium. GTDB lineage: Bacteria > Cyanobacteriota > Cyanobacteriia > Cyanobacteriales > Microcystaceae > JBGTGT01. The sequence goes on from JBFRWQ010000159.1 coordinate 17,194, forward strand.
GATCGATCTACAATTTGCCAATCGTCCTAATGATCCCCCCATTTGGCATCTATATGTAGAAATCATGGGAAAATATAGCAATGTTATCCTCACAGATGCAGACAATCAAATTATCACCGTCGCCCATCAAGTTAACGAAAATCAATCCCGTGTCAGGACATTACAAACTAGCCAACCTTACGAACATCCTCCCCAATTAGGGCGTACCCTACCCCATTTAAACGAATCCCAAGAACGTTGGCAAGAACGCATTGCACTGATTCCAGACAGTATTCAACGGCAACTCTTACAATGTTATGGGGGGTTAAGTCCCATAGTAGCCAAATCTCTCTTAAACGCAGCTAATATTGATCCCCAACAAACCACCGATAAGTTAAGAAATGATGACTGGGAAAGATTATTTACTTACTGGCAAAAATGGTTAAATTGCTTAGAAAGTAAGGAATTTAAGGCAGGATATAGAGAAAATAACTATTCTGTTTTAGGATGGGAAATAACCGAACCCATCGAAAATCTACAAGAATTGATTAATGATTATTATAGCGATCGCCTTAATCAACAAACCTTCAAGCAACTACATCACCAATTAAGTCAGAAAATAATTTCAGTACTCAAAAAAATAAGGCAAAAAGCGAATAACTTTCAACAAAAGTTACAACAATCTGAAGATTGCGACATTCATCGTCAAAAAGCAGACTTATTAATGGCTAATCTTCATCATTGGAAAGTGGGACTGACTGAAATTACCCTAGAAGACTTTGAAAGTGGGAAACCGATTAAAATTAAGCTAAATCCCGAAAAAAATGGAGTACAGAACGCTCAATTCTTATATAAACAGCATCAGAAACTAAAACGAGCCAAATTAGCCGTTCAACCCCTCTTAGATGAGGTAACAGCAGAAATTGAATATTTGGAACAAGTCGAAGCTAGTTTAAGTCAAACAGAAGAGTACCAAATAATAGAGGACTTAGAAGCCTTAGAGGAGATTAAAGAAGAATTAATTGAACAAAATTACCTTGATTCTCAGCAAACGACTAGAAGAAAGTCCAAAGACTTCCATCCTTATCGTTTTTCTACCCCTTCTGGCTTTGAATTATGGATTGGGCGGAATAACCGACAAAACGATCAATTAACCTTCCGAATGGCAAATGACTATGATATTTGGTTTCATACCCAAGAAAGTGCAGGAAGTCATGTTCTTTTGCGCTTAAAACCTGGTACAGTTCCAGAAGATGAAGATTTACAATGTGCAGCAGATTGGGCAGCTTACTATAGCAGGGCTAGACAAAGTGAACAAGTTCCCATAGTCTATACTCGGCCTAAATATGTCTATAAACCGAAAGGTGCAAAACCAGGTATGGTTGTCTATAAGCAGGAACAAGTCTTGTGGGGAAAACCGACCAACACTATAGCTTATCGAAAAAGAAGTAACTAGGGAAAATTTTTTCATAATTCTTTACAAAGAAGGGTAGTCTCTGTTACAATCTATGTATAAGGAATTTAAACCCCATGCACGAATTGGGAACGTGCAGTTTAGGTTTCCTCAGAGAACAACAACAAGTCTTGATTAAAGATCCAGCGACTGAGATGCGCGGGTCTTTTTTTTGAGGGATTGATTCAGGTCACTGATAAACTGGTTACTGGTCACGCTCATTACTGATCACTGAAATGAATTGGACAAGACGACACATTCTGAGTTTAGAGGACTGGCAACCTCAAGAATATGACAGTGTTTTAAAAACTGCTATTGGTTTCCGTCAAGTATTGGGGGGAAGAACCAAGAAAGTCCCTGCATTACAGGGAAAAGTCGTCACAAATATGTTTTTTGAACCCTCTACCCGAACCCGTAGCAGTTTTGAACTAGCAGCTAAACGTTTATCGGCTGATATTCTCAATTTTGCCCCTAGTACGTCCTCTTTAACCAAAGGGGAAACTATTCTGGATACTGCGATGACCTATCTAGCAATGGGAACTGATATTATGGTGATCCGCCATCAACAGTCTGGTGTTCCTCAACAAGTTGCGATCGCATTAGATGAGATCGAAAGTGGTGTCAGTATCTTAAACGCAGGAGATGGACAGCATGAACATCCGTCTCAAGCGCTATTAGACCTTTTTACTATTTGTAGTTCGATTAACTATGATAGTCCTAGTTTAAGTGATTTAGAGGGGAAGAAAATTGCCATTGTTGGGGATATCTTACACTCAAGGGTTGCCCGTTCTAATATTTGGAGTTTAACTGCCGCCGGTGCAGATGTCCACCTAGCAGCACCACCAACCCTACTTCCTAAACTCTTTTCAGGAATGACTAACCCAAATTACTTAGGAAAATTATACCTACACTGGGAACTAGAACCTGCTTTAGAAAACGCCGATTTTGTCATGACTTTGCGGTTACAAAAAGAACGAATGACCGCCCATCTATTACCGAGTTTACGAGAATATCATCAAGCCTATGGTATCACTCGTTCTCGCCTTAAAACTTGTCAACCTCATGTTAAAGTGTTGCATCCAGGTCCAGTTAACCGTGGGGTAGAAATTTCTTCTGACTTAATGGATGATCCCAGACTCAGCTTAATTCAGCAACAAGTAACCAGTGGTGTGGCGATCCGAATGGCTTTGTTATATTTAATTGGTAATAAGGATTTGGAATAAGGTATAAGATAAATACAAACGAACAGATTAATTTTTGTCAAGCTACTTTTCTAACCCGTTTCAGATGAATTTAACCCTTTTTTCAATAATCTGTGCCATTATATCAAAATAAGGTGCATTACTCTTCGTGTTTTGCAAATTATAGGATTAGCGCACCGCTTTGCCGATCTCTGCGAGATCGCACTTTTCCCAGTAATAAGTTATGATATTGGCATTATCTATGTTCAGAAGTCTTTTAAATCTGAATTAGCATAACTCACTAGAATAAGGAGGAAATTACTATTATGCCTGATGTTTTATTAAAAACAGGTGAATTAATTGAAGTTCCTGAAGAAGAGATGTTATCTTTCCTTCAAGAAAATCGAGATTTAATTCAAGATAGAGTTTCCCCTCGTGAAGGGGTAACATTAAAATCAGCAGAAGAAAGTTTTCGTCAAGGGTGGTATGAAACGATGACAGAAAATACTTTTCCTGTGTCTCAACTTTGGGATGGAATTGATGCAGAATGAATCAAAGTCTGTTCAAATTTTAGTTACTCCTGAGTTTAAAAAGAGTTTAAAAACATTATCAAAGCGTTATCGTCATATTCGTTCCGATGTTCAACCCATTATTGATCAGTTACAATTTAAGAGCATTTTTGCGAAAGTTAAGTGTCATTGGTTAGCCAGTCTGTCATGTCGGTTAATTCTTTGTTTTCATAGTCTTGGGGTTGGCCTAATTCAGCATCAATTTCTTGTTGTTCTTCATCGC
>JBFRWQ010000160.1:0-5617 GCA_051439665.1 Microcystaceae cyanobacterium
ATTAGTAGGAATTAAAGTCATTGTGACTGAAGAATCTTATACTTCAAAGGCCAGTTTTCTAGATGGGGATGCAATTCCCGTTTATCAAAAAGAAGACAAGGGAGAGAAACCTGTCTTTCAGGGAAAAAGGGTCAAAAGAGGCTTGTATCGCGCTCAATCGGGCAATTTGATTCAGGCTGATGTTAATGGCTCCTTAAACATCATGAGAAAGGCAATCCCAAATGCTTTTTGCTATGGGATAGAGGGTGTTGTAGTTCACCCAGTACGGGTTACACCGTCAAAATGAGGATGTTAGATTTGACTATATTTTCATGAACTATTGCCCCCCATCCTTCTCATTAAGATATCAAAGGAAAGGTTACAATATTTGTATTAGCGATATTGAGATACCTTTTTATCAGTAATGGAAAAATCTTTAGGTCGTCCCTTACCCATCGGCGTGCAAAAAGCGTCTAGCGCACTGCAAATAGTTGGTAATATTGGATTTTGGGTACAATTAATCTTGGGAGTCTTGGCTGCCGTATTACTGCTATTATCAGCAGCAGGGATCGCAAGTCAGGACAAAAGTACACCAGGCACAGGATTTAGCATTTTTTGTGCAATGGGGGGTGTTATTGCTCTTGCTATCAGTATTGTTCTCTTTTTTCGTTATAAACAAATTGCTAAGTTAATGCGAGTGACTGAACCAGAGCAACGACCTAAACGCAGTAGAACGTTGCAACTCATCAAATTTGGGATCTTGACTAATTTAATAGGTATGTTGCTCTCTATTTTAGGTGCAGAAGCGTTTGTGGGTATTATTTGGGGAAAATTGTCTAATATCTCTCCAGGAACGGTTTTTGGTGATAGTGACAAGTTACTGGTTACACCAAATGAAATTCTCTTAGTTTTAGCCAATACTCACACCATCCTATGTCATGCAATTGGCCTTGCCATCGCTCTCTGGTTATTAGAACGTCTCAATAAGGTACAATCTTCAACCTAGCCCTATTCCTTTTCAGTGGGTGATTTTAACTGTTGTGCTTTATAAAAAGTTTCTAAACTGTCAGCATCTCCTACATATCGCCAATGCCAAGGTTCATAACTAATTCCTTGGGGATTATCGGGAGGAAAGGAAAGCTCGAAGCTGTAGCGGGCTGCATTTTTGTCTAACCATTGAAAAGCACTTGTTCTCTCGAAGCTTTGACTTAAATTGGTAGCAGGGGCTTTACCATCCCCAATATCTATTGCATAACCCGTATGGTGTTCACTATAGCCTGGGGGAGCGCTCACCTCAGCCCTTTTAGATGCGTCTTGATTACGTTGTTGTTTGATGGTAAAAAATAGATAATTTTGTTGTTCAACGGTACGAAATCCGGAAAGAGGGACGAGAATAATCCCACTTCTTCTGGCATCAGCTTGCATTTGCTTAAATTCTTTAGCTGCTGCTGGACGTAGGCGAATTCGTCCATCTTGAGTAATGGGACTCAAATCACTGTCAAGCGCTTGTTGATAAGGGAGATGACCTAAAATATTTTCAACGGGTGTGGGGGTAGGGATAACAGAAGAGTATGGGGAAGGAGAGACTTTGACGATGACAGGAGATGGTGAGGGTTGAGAGCGAAATAAACCGATACCCAATAGTAGGGCGATCGCACTCATTACAGTACTTATCAGTATTAGTAGGGTAAAAGAGAGGGAATTACCCTTATGGTCTGTTTTTTCCCTAAACGCTTCAGGTATATCATCTATGCTCATTTGACGTTACCCCTTCCCCTGTTTACTAGGTTTCAACTGAACGAATTGCACACCTTTTGAAGAGTTTAACACACTTATCAACATTACAGGATTGGTTCTTCAGTAATAATCTTCATTGTTACCATGATGATTGATTTCAGATTTTAACTAGCAGATAATTAAATTTACTAACCAATTTCGACCTTCAATCAAGGACTATCCTATGACTGGTACTTCCCCTTCTCATCCCGAAGATCACTCTGAGTTTGCTCAAGAATTAAATCAAACGGAACAAACTTTAGTAAAACTTAAAGAGCGCTACCAGCAAATTCAACAGGCGCAACAAGAGCAAAGCGAGTTACAAGCAGAAGGCATACAACTGGGGGAAGAATGGGAAAATCACCAACTCCCCGAATTAGAACAAGAATTACAACGAATTAATCTTCAGATTCAAGAATTAAGCCTTGTTTTAGAAAGTGACTTGCTCTCTAATGAAGAATTAATGCGGATTTATCAAGCAGAATTACGTTCTGGTTTATTAGGGGAAATGTTTTGGCAAATTGTCCGTTTTGGCGGTTTAGGGGTCTTAATTGGTTGGTTGTTGAAGACTTGGGCTATGGGATAACCAATTGATATAGTTAAAGAGTGTCAATCAGAATTTAGAATTTAGAATTTATAATTGTTGTGTATTGGGTCAATTTATGGTTAAATCATGGATTAATTCGGTAAATAAGCGTTTCTTGACACTGTTCTTCACAGTTTTATTTAGTTTGATTGTATTTAGTCCTTTCTTTCATCCTGTAATGGCAGCCAAGTCTGAAATTCGGGGGGTTTGGTTAACCACCAATGATACTGATACTCTACTCGATCAACCTAAACTACGTCAGGCGATCGCTGAACTGGCTCGTTTAAACTTTAATACCCTCTATCCAGTGGTTTGGAACTCAGGTTATGCTCGTTATCCCAGTCAAATTGCCAAAGATGAAGGAATCCAGCCCTTTGAACAGAAAGGATTTCAGGGTCAAGATCCCTTAGCTGATTTAATCACACAAGCCCATCAAAAAGACTTATTGGTCTTAGCATGGTTTGAATTTGGCTTTATGACTCCTCCTACTTCAGAATTAGCGTTAAAACATCCTGACTGGATTACAGAAAAGCGCAATGGCAGTCAAACCACTGATAGTGCAGCAGGAGAGGTGGTTTGGTTAAATCCTTTCCATCCACAGGTACAACGATTTATTTTATCCCTTGTACAAGAGGTAATGACTCAATACGACGTAGATGGCATTCAATTTGATGATCATCTCAGTCTGCCCCGTGAATTGGGTTATGATCCCTATACTCGCAGCTTATATCAACAAGAAACGGGCAATCTTGTTCCTAGTGACTTTCAAAATCCTGAGTGGATGCGTTGGCGGGCTGATAAACTGACAGAATTTGTCGTCAAACTCCACGCCTTAGTTAAAGGCCAAAAAAGCAATGCGATTCTTTCTATTTCACCCAATCCTTGGGATACAGCTTATCGATTTGCCTTACAAGATTGGTTAGATTGGTTACGAAAAGACTTAATTGATGAATTAGTCGTACAAGTTTATCGAGATGAGTTAAAGTATTTTATCAAACAATTAACTGTTCCAGAGATTAAAGAAGCACAGAAAAAGATTCCCACAGGAATTGGCATTTTAACAGGATTAAGAACTAAACCTGTGGAAATGAGATTTATTCGTGAGAAAATTATAGCTGCTAGACAATATGGCTTTGGGGTTTCCTTCTTTTTCTTTGATAGTCTTTGGAATAATGCCCCTGAACCCCCACCACAGCGACAATCAGCCTTACTTGCTCTGTTTCCGACCCCTTATAAACGCACTTTGTCCCCTATTGTTCTCCCTAATGACCCTATTTCTCCCTCTCTTCCTGAAAGTGGAGAACCAACCCCACCTGAAACAGTCGAATATGAAGACACCTTAGCCGAAGATGGTATTCCCATTCCCATTATTATTGACTATTAAATTGTCAAGATTAACAACGATCTACCCCAAACTTTCCTGCTCTTGATTTAGGATTAAAGAAAAGGATGATTTTTAAGATCTCTCTATGGAAAAACAATTAATGCAGCATCAGTACTCTTCTGAGGCCAAAGAATTATTAGAGTGTGTTCCTTTATTCGTAGGACTCCCTAAAGAAAGTTTGATTGAGGTACTAAATCATGCCGTGACACGAACCCATCCCCCTGGCCGGGTTATCTTACTGGAGAATGATTGGGGAGGTTCAGTTTATTTCATCCTCAATGGTTGGGTGAAAATCCGAACCCACAATGTTGATGGCAAAGAAGTTACCCTTAATATTGTTGGCAAAGGAGAAATTGTCGGAGAGATGGCTGCCCTAGACGAAGTTCCTCGTTCTACAGATGTCATCACCCTGACAGAAACCACGATTGGTAGTATTCCTGCTCAACAATTTGTTAATTTACTCAATAGTGAACCTTTATCAGGGGTAAGACTGGCTCAACTCATGGCTAAACGGTTGCGTCAACTCAATCGTCGTCTGAGACTACGAGAAGCAGATAGTTTATCCCGTGTTGCGGATACTCTACTCTTTTTAGCAGAGGGACAGGGTAAAAAGAGCGCTGATGGTATTAATATTCCTAATTTACCCCATCGAGAGTTGAGTAGTATTAGTGGTTTAGCTAGGGAGACGGTAACTAGATCGCTGACCAAATTGGAGAAAAAAAGTCTAATTTCTCGTAGGGGTGATGTCTTATGTATTCCTGATTTAATGCGTTTAGAGCAGATTATTACTTGAAGCTGAGTTCGAGTTAGGGGTTTAAACCGTGCATTTGTAATGTATTTAAAGCATTACAGCTCTTTTCGCTGTAGTAGTCGGTAAATATAACTCCTTCTTGGGCAATACTGTTAATATTAGGCGTTTGATAACTTTATATAAATATAGCAGTACAATAAGAATCAAGAGACATGAAAACCGATACTATCTTTTACCGCCTCTTTCAATCATTTCCTGGTGTTTTCTTTGAACTGATTCAGCTTCCTACAACAGAAGCTAACAACTACCGCTTTGACTCAGTAGAAGTTAAACAACTTTCTTTTCGCATTGATGGGGTATTCTTGCCACAAGCTAAGAAGCCTGATAAGTCAATTTACTTCTGTGAAGTACAATTCCAAAGAGATGATGACTTTTATGAGCGTTTCTTTGCCGAAATCTTCTTATATCTCAGTAAAAGCAAATTAAAGAATGATTGGCGTGGACTAATTATCTATCCTAACCCTCAAGTCGAAACAAAGAACCAGCAACGTTACCAAGAGATACTGTCCTCTGGTAGAGTGCGCCGTATTTATCTCAATGAATTAGAAAACCTCAATCAAACCTCGATTGGGTTAGCAACGGTACAATTAATCACTATCCCCCCAGGAAAAGCGATTAATACCACCCTTCAACTCATTCAAAGAGTCAGGAATGAGTTAACTCCTGCCCAAAATCCTCAAGAACTTTTAGAATTAATAGAGACCATTCTGATTTATAAGTTACCTCGTCTTAATCGTCAGGAGATAGAAGCAATGTTTAGTTTAGATGAATTAAAGCAAACTCAGTATTTTCAAGATGTGCTTAAGGAAGGCCGTCTTGAGGGAAAACGAGACAAAGCGCTAGAGACTGTCCCTCGTTTGTTAGCATTGGGTTTAACGGTTGAACAAGTAGCTGAAGCCTTACAGTTAGATGTTGAACAAGTTAGAGAAATACAAAACAGCTAATAGTTATTCCTCCAACCCAGTTATCATAAATTGGGCTTATTTCCTGACCCTATTACAGATAACTGGGTTATGTAAGTCGAATTGAGTATTATTCAGGATCAACCCAACGGCCATCTGATTTAATTAACTCAATTAGC
>JBFRWQ010000161.1:0-3909 GCA_051439665.1 Microcystaceae cyanobacterium
TCAAAACTATTAGCTAAACGGGAAACTTGACTCTTTTTATCCCTAGCTGCTGTCTCAGATTGTAATAAATAGGGTTCTAAATCGATTTTAATGGCAAAATCAGCTAAAGTGCGATCGCTCACCATAACTGACCGTAAAGCAGCAAATTCTCCTACTGTTTCTTGACCATAATGTTCCATCAAAATCTCACTAGAGACTAAGCGAACAACTGCATCACCCACAAACTCTAATTGTTCATAGTTATGGATGGGTGAAAAACTGGGATGAGTTAAGGCTAAGTCTAAGTCATTCCAGTTAATTAAATCAAAATCAGCTAATCCTAATGATTGGATGAATTGTTTTAGCTGTTGTTGGCGCTTTGAAGGGGTTTTCATAGTGGGTTAGGGAATTGATGTTGGTAAGATAGGTAATGTTGCTGAGATGGGCAAAGCCCATCCTACTGCTTAGGTTAGAGGACTAAGGATCGAGTATAATTTATGGGCTGCTAATATAAATTTTATCAATTCACTATTTCTATGCAGTCAAATTCAGAGAAAATTGGGGTAGGGGTTGTCGGAACTGGATTCGGACAAGCGATTCATCTACCAGGACTACAACATCATCATCGTACTGAAGTGGTGGCGGTTTACCATCGGGATAAAACAAAAGCTCAGGAAATCGCCGATAAATTTAGCATACCTCATGCAGAAGATAATTTATCCTCTCTTCTAGCTCTTCCTAATCTAGATGCAGTAACCATTGCTACACCCCCCTTTCTACACTACGATATGGCTAAGGCTGTGTTAGCAGCACACAAACATCTTTTATTAGAAAAGCCTCTGACCTTAAATGCTAATGAAACAAAGGAATTATATGATTTAGCTCAACAGAATCAGGTGGTAGCAATGGCAGACTTTGAATTTCGCTTTGTTCCTGCTTGGCAACGATTAGCGGAATACTTAGAAGAGGGATATGTGGGAGCGCCTCGCTTGATTAAAATTGACTGGTTAGTCGCAAGTCGGGCTAATCCTCAACGGGGTTGGAATTGGTATGCTCAGAAGGATAAGGGAGGGGGTGTATTAGGTGCTGTGGGATCTCATGCTTTTGATTATATTCATTGGTTATTTGGTAAGGTAGAACGTTTATGTGCCTCGATTAATTGCGCAATTAAACAACGACCTGATCCCTTAGAAAATAATTGCTTAAAACCAGTTGATGCTGATGATACTTGCTTGATTATGATGGAATTAGAAGGGGGAATTCCTTGTCAATTAAATATTAGTTCGGTTGCCTATAATGGCCGAGGTCATTGGTTAGAAATTTATGGTGATCAAGGGACTTTAGTATTAGGAAGTGATAACTTAAAAGACTATATTCATGGATTTCGTCTCTGGGGAGCAAAGGCTGGAGAGGCTTTACAAGAATTAGAAATTCCACAACGGTTGGCATTTCCTCAAACCTTTCCTGATGGCAGACTTGCCCCCTTTGTCAGAGTGGTGGATCAATGGGTAACAGGCATTGAGCAAAAACAATCTTTAGTTCCTTCTTTAAAAGAGGGGTTTTACTCTCAATTGTTAATGGATTTAACCCATCAATCAAATCAGGAACAGCGCTGGTTAACTGTGCCTGATTTAACTAATGTCTAAGACTTAATTCTAATCAACTTTGAAAATAAGGTATTAAAAACTTGAGAAACTACGCTCCTGCTACCCAACGCAACCGTCAACCTATCCTAGAGGTATTACAGTCAACCTTACCTTCTACTGGCAATGTTTTAGAAATTGCTAGTGGCACAGGCGAACACGCTGTTTTTTTTGCCCCTTTCTTCTCTCCTCGTCAATGGTTTCCTTCTGATCTTGAGGCTGCATCTTGTCAGAGTATTGATGCTTGGCAACAGCACTGTACAACAGAAAATGTACAACCTTCTCGTATCATTAATGTTCTACAGTCGCAGTGGTGGCAGGAGATTGATATTGCCAATTTAACCACGATTATTAACATTAATATGATTCACATTTCCCCTTGGCAAGCCACATTAGGCTTAATGGAAGGAGCAAGTCATTTACTCCCCCCAGAGGGAATTCTTTATCTCTATGGACCCTATCAGAAAGATGGAAAACACACTGCCTTCAGTAATGAATCTTTTGATGAATTTTTGAAAGCACAAAATCCAGAATGGGGAGTGCGTCATTTAGAAGAAGTCATTAAAATTGCCGAAAATAATCAATTAATTTGGCAAAAAACAGTTCCCATGCCCGCTAATAATTTCTCTGTTATTTTTCAGAAAAAAGCATAAAATTATGAATTATGAATTATGAATTATGAATTAAAGAAAATATTCAAAAAGTTATTCCTTTCCGATTACTGATTACTGATTACTGTTTACTGAAATGACTCGTCTTAAACCTGTTTTGATGGATCATGATGGGGGAATCGATGATTTTTTATCAGTCATGCTTCTAATGACAATGAAAACAGTTGATCCCCTTGGTATTATTGTCACTCCTGCTGATTGTTATTTACACGCAGCTACTCGTGTCACTCGAAAAATTCTGGATTTAATGGGGCGAGAGAATATTCCCGTCATTCAAAGTTCTGTTCGAGGAATTAATCCCTTTCCCCCCGAATATCGGAAAGATTGTTTAGTTATTGATAACTTTCCCATTCTTAACTCTCAAACAGAGTTAAAAACCCCTTTGCTTCCCCAAACAGGTGCAGAATTTATGGTTGATACTTTAAAACATTCTGCTGAACCTGTCACTGTAATGATTACGGGACCCTTAACCACTTTAGCAACTGCACTTGATCTTGATTCAACGATTGAGACTAAGATCGAGAAAGTTGTGTGGATGGGAGGTGCATTAAATGTAGGAGGAAATGTAGAAAAAGCCTTTGCTTTAGAGCAAGATGGATCAGCCGAGTGGAATGTTTATTGGGATGCGATCGCAGCTAAACGAATTTGGCAAACTGCAATTCCGATTGTTTTATGTCCTTTAGATATTACAAATACTGTTCCAGTTACACCTCAATTAATTCGCCAATTAACTCAACAAAGACAGTATCCTTTATCAGATTTAGCAGGCTTATGTTACGCTTTAGCTATACCTCAAAATTATTATTGTTGGGATCTATTAGCCACCAGTTACCTTGATAGACCAGATTTATTTACCCTCAGAGAAGTTACCACCGAAATTGTCACCACTGGAAGCAGTGAAGGTCGAACTAAAATTGTTCCCCAAGGCCGCACGATACAAGCGCTTGATCGGGTTAACCATCAAGAATTTTATAGTTATATACTCCAACAGTTTGCTCGTTAACTTTAAATTAATTAATTGTTATGGTTGATAGCTTATTGACATCTTATGCCAACCGCCCTGCAATAAATTGACAATGCTCATATAATTCGTTATCTAAAGATAACTTGAAGCTTAATCTCTTGACTATATGTTAGTTCAATTGATTGAACGTCCCTTGTTAGCCTTGAAATTGATTTCGAGGCGGGTGTTGAGGGAAGTACAACAGCTTAGTCAAGAAGATAAGATTATGTCCTCAATTTATGCTAACCGCCCTGCAATAAATTGACAGGGCTAATATAGTTCGTTATCTAAAGATAACTTGAAGCTTAATCTCTTAACTATATGCTAGTTCAATTGATTTAACGTCCCTTATTAGCCTTGAAATTGATTTCGAGGCGGGTGTTGAGGAAAGCACAACAGCTTAGTCAAGAAGATAAGATTATGTCCTCAATTTATGCCAACCGCCCTGCAATAAATTGACAGGGCTAATATAATTCGTTATCTAAAGATAACTTGCAGCTTAATCTCTTGACTATATGTTAGTTCAATTGATTGAACGTCCCTTGTTAGCCTTGAAATTGATTTCGAGGCGGGTGTTGAGGGAAGTACAACAGCTTAGTCAAGAAGCTGTCTC
>JBFRWQ010000162.1:0-41363 GCA_051439665.1 Microcystaceae cyanobacterium
CAATGCAGCAAAAATATCCTCAACTGCGATCGCTCGATATGGAACAGTTACGAGAAACTCTCTTAGATATTGAAGCAGATACTTATGCAGAATTTATTCGTGCAGGACGATTAAATAGTAACTTGTCCCCTGTGCTTCAGGAAATTCTGGTTGAATCACAGGATAAAAAGGATAAAAAAGGATAAATTCGGACAAAAGTATAGCATCTCTAAACGACTTGATTATAAATAATTTCTGAATCGAGGGGTTATTATCGGTTTAATTCTTGCTTTTCTAGCAGGATTTGCTAAATTATTTGGGTTCATCGGCCAATCTTAATCAGCATAAAGCTTACCCCTGTCTGCACAGGGGAAAATTTTGCTCATTCAGCTTCTTGTTCAATGTATTCAATAAATTTAGTAGATAATTGAGGATTACGCCATCCTTTAGCTGTTTCTTCCTTGATAATTCTCAGCGCTTCTTGTGGAGGTAAGGCTTTTTTATGGGGACGATGACTGGTTAGGGCATCATAAATATCAAGAATCTGAAATATTTGGGCTAAATAAGGAATATCTGAGGTTTTTAATCCATCAGGATAGCCACTTCCGTCCCATTTTTCGTGATGGTGACGAATAATTTGTGCAATTCCCCGACGATTCTGCATTGGCCGACAGATTTTTTCCCCAATTAAAACGTGCTGTTTGACTAATTCTCGTTCTTTGAGGGTTAATTCCCCTTGCTTGAGAAAGATAGAATCAGGAATGACAACCGTTCCTATATCGTGGAGATGGGACGCTAAAATCAAGTCATTGATCTCAACTGGGGACAATTTCAAAAATTGACCAAAAGATTGCGCCATTTGATCTAGTCTCCGACTCGATGTTCTTCCATCTAAAGAGCGAGTTTCAACCGCTTCAGCAATGAGAAATAAGACTTGCTGTATTTGTTCTAGCCACTCATACAGGCGCTTTCTCTGAACCAAAAGGGCGACTTTGGGCAAAAAAGAAAGTTCTTCTAAAGGTTTACTCAACAACCCATCTGCTTTGACTTCCTGACTTTTGAGACGGGCGGGGTTATCGTCATTGACCGTCATTAACACCACAGGGATAGTGGCGGTACGAGAATCGTTTTTTAACTGCCGACAAAACTCAAATCCCGTTTCTTGTGGCGTTAATACGTCAACAAGTAGTAAATCAGGCTGATATTTCAGCACTTGTTCAAAAAGGGAGTCTGTGTCATCTGTTTCAAGTACACAGTAGCCTTCATTTGCTTGGGAGAGTAAATCCCCTAAAAGAAGACGACTATGGGGATTTTTATCAATTATCAGAATCTTGGCTGGGTCAGATGCGCCGAAAATATCCACCACGGAGTTATTAAGTAAGAATGAGTGTGAGAAGGTTGCTCTCCTAGTATAGTCAATCGCTCTAACTGATGAGCAGAGGATTTTACGGAAGTTCATAAGAGGAAAGACAATTTTTCCTCATTGAGTTTAATCAAAATCGTTATGACTATGATATAGTTGTTTACGGGTCTTAACGATTGACTTGTTTTGATACCTCTGAATTAAATTACGGAGAAAGTAGATTATGACCAGTCCCGCAGAAGGATGCTTAAGAGTGGGTCAAGCTGCCCCTGACTTTACGGCCACTGCAGTTGTTGATCAAGAGTTCAAAACCCTCAAACTCTCTGATTATCAGGGCAAATATGTTGTTCTCTTTTTCTATCCCTTAGACTTTACCTTCGTTTGTCCAACAGAAATTATTGCCTTTAGCGATCGCTATGAGGAATTCAGCAAATTGAATACCGAAGTCTTAGGGGTATCAGTTGATAGCGAATTTTCTCACCTTGCTTGGATTCAAACCGATCGCAAAGAGGGAGGAATTGGCGATATTACCTATCCTCTGGTTTCTGACTTGAAAAAAGAGATCAGTAGCGCTTACAACGTCCTCGATCCTGAAGCTGGGGTAGCCTTACGAGGTCTATTTATTATTGATAAAGAAGGTGTTATTCAACACGCTACGATTAATAACTTATCCTTTGGTCGTAGCGTTGATGAAACGCTTCGCACCCTCAAAGCGATCCAATATGTCCAAACTCACCCTGATGAAGTATGTCCTGCGGGTTGGCAAGAAGGGGATAAAACCATGAATCCTGATCCTGTCAAGTCTAAGGTTTATTTTGCTGCCGTTTAAGGTTGTTCAGTTGAACTAAAACATATTTTTAATGATTTTCCCCCATTATTAATCAATGGGGGGATTTTTTCGGCATTGTTTCGATTGTGAATCTACCGAACCATTTAACTCTACCAATAACCATAATGTCTAATTGTAATCTAAAAAAGAGCTAAGACTTTGATCGTATATTACAATAGCTCATTGTTAAGTATGATAAAATATTCATTATAGCAATAAGTTATAATAGACCATCATAAATGAATGAACCAACGATAGCTCAACTTAAACAGTTGTACCTACTAAGTTATACTTTAACTAACATAATGTTTCAACCGATTCACATTATCCGTATTGATGAACGGAATCAAAACTTGTTTATCTTAGCAGGAAAGCAAGAAAATCTTGAAATTGTCATTACCCCTGATGGAGAGGTATTTTAATGAAACAGATTAACTATGCTAATATGAGCGATCAAGAACTTAAACAGTATCTTTTAGAGCACAAAGATAACAAAGATGCTTTTTATGCTTATGTGGATCGTAAACAGCAACACCCGAAACAGGTGATTATTGGCGTTAATGAATTAGAGACATTAACCACTGAGGAAAAAATTGACTTACTGACGCAACGACTTCAAGCTCGATTCAATGTTTAATTTACGATCAAGAAAGGGAGAGGTAATCGGCTGAAAAACAGAAAATGATGCAGCCACCTCGCCCCTACTGCGTCCTATTTTTACAGGACTATATCTGAGGAATTGAGTGAAGAAACTCCATCCATTCCTAATTCAAAATCACTTAACTGATCACCATCAATATCACCAGAAAGAATATTAGAAGCAAAGCGTAACTCTCCAATTTGACCAGTAAACTCTGCATCACTGATATAAATAAACGCTTGATCGTCTGCTAGAACAGGATTAGCATCTATTTGGGAAAGATCGATCAAATCCTTCTTGGTTGAGAAATCAGTGATAATATCTTTGAACAATCCTTTTCCAATGTCAGCAATCGAAGAAAAGATAAACGTATCCCGTCCACTCTCACCTGTTAGTTGATCAAATCCTGCTCCTCCTGTTAATTCATCATTACCACTACCACCAAAAATCAGATCATCTTTTTGACTACCAATCACGGTATCATGACCACCACCCCCATCAATCACCAGATTATCTCCTGTCATTGTCACGGCAGAAAAATCCAACTGATTGGCTTGCCAGTTACCCAACAAACGAACCGTCCCTGATGCTTCTGTTGCGTCAATCTCTTCAATGCCATTGTCAGGGGCAAAATTAATCAAGCCAATATCCACATCTGCGTCACCCACCGCCACAATGACATCCGTACCTTGAGCGCCACTATCGCTATATGTATCGTATCCTTCAAACTTATAATCATCCTTAGCAGTTGTACCACTGACTAAGTAGTGATCTGAGCCTTTTCCCCCATCAAGAAAATCATCTCCCCCATTACCTTCTAAAATGTCATTGCCTGCACCACCAGAAAGAACATCTTTGCCCCAACTTCCTTCAATCAGATCATCACCTTTACCCCCATCAATGGTATCGTTTCCTCCTTTACCTATAATGTGATCAGCTTCACTTGTGCCAATAATATAATCTGTTTGATGAGAGCCATAAATGATACTTTTACCCCCATAAAAGTAGTTTAGCCAACTAGAAACACTACTGAGAGATGCGTTAGCATTACCATCTTCATTCAACAAACGATCGCCTTCAATGGCAAATCCAATATGATAAATGCCATCAGCCACGGTGTTAATCAGATTATTACCTAAAAATTTGACTTTTGCTCCATCATTCTGCACTAAATGATAGCCTGTTTCCCTATCTCCCTCATCATCTCCGTGAAGCGTCATAAAGGTATCATAGTTATAAGTACGAATCCAATAATTAATGTTTCGGACATCATGAGTTGTAATCCAACCATCTTGATCAATTCCTGTTGCTTCAATTGCTTCCACAATTAGGTGATTAAGACTGTTTGCCGCTTCAGCACCTTCATTAATATCACCTGCGTTTGTATTTCTTGCTAAACCAGAATCCAACTTAATCGTATCAACAATTTGATCTAACCCTGTTCCTGTGGTGGATTGATCGGTGTAAAAGTAATTAATCCAATCAGCCACATCTGCAACCGTAGCATTCGCATTGCCATCTTCATTACGAAATTGACCATCTTGAATCTCAAACCCAATATGATAGAGGCCATCTGCCACAGTATTCACTAAATTTTCACCAAAGAAGCGAGTATTTGCTCCATCATTTTGAACTAGATGATAACCTGTTTCTGTTTGGTTTTCATCATCTCCATGAAAGTCAACAAATTGCTGATAACGGGTTGCATCAGAACGAATCCAATTATTGATCTCAATAATATCATTTTCTGAAATCCAGCCGTCACTATCAAGGTTTAGCTCTGAGATTCCTTGTTGATACAATTCGTTAATACTGTTGGCTGCATCAGCGCCTTCAGCAATTTCTTGCCATGAAATACGATTAGTTAAGCCTTGATCAGCAATAATTAATTCCGTAATGCGATCTAATCCCGTGTTGGTGGTGGCGTAATCTGTAAAAAATTCTGTTAACCATTGAGCTACATCAGCAACTGAAGCATTGGCATCTCCATCTTCATTGAGAAAAACACCATTTTCAATGGGAAAGCCAATATGATATAGGCCATCAATTACTGTATCAACTAAATTATTGCCTTGATAGCGCTGAATTGCCCCATTATTTTGTAATAGATGAAAACCTGTTTCTTGATTGCCTTCATCGTCTCCATGCAGTCCTGTAAATTTTTCTAAATGATTTTCTCGAATCCAAGCATTGATATTGACCACATCATCAACAGTAAATTCACCATTAACACCCGATCCTGTGGCTTTAATCGCCTTGACAATAAGTTTATTAATTTTATTGGCTGCAATGATACCTGTGCGAATATTTTCTCCTTCATTTGCTCCTAATAATCCCGAATCGGTGCCTAGCATTGTGATAATTTGATCCAGTCCAGTTTCTGTTGTTCCTTGAGGGGGAGTGCCTAAAGGAGAATAGATAGAAGAGGATGAAGTTTGGATAGTCATAAAGCGGTAACGATCAATTGATAATTGGTTGAGAGATACTTATTTCAACGTAATCGACCGCTCTGCCAATCGCTAACCGCAAATACACGGAAGTTTTTGTTAGAAAAAAAAGTATTTTGAGGACTGATTTATGTTAGGATAGTAATGGCTGTAGCCTATTTTTTAGGGTAGGGAATTAAAACAAGAAATACCGTTGCGCCATTGGTAATTCGGTGGCAGGATCACAGGTTAATAACTCTCCATTTGCTCTAACTTCATAAGTTTCTGGGTTAACCTCAATGTGAGGTAAAAAATCATTACATTTCATGTCTGTTTTACTTAAGTTGCGGGTATTCTTGACGGCAACACAAGGCTTTTGTAAATCAATCTTTTTGGGAATCTCTTGTTGAATGGCAATTTGAGAGAGAAATGTCAAAGAAGTAGCTGCGATCGCACCCCCAAAGCTACCAAACATGGGACGCATATAGACAGGTTGGGGAGTGGGAATACTTGCATTTGCATCTCCCATTTGGGACCATGCAATCATCCCTCCTTTAATCACGATCTCTGGTTTTACGCCAAAAAAGGCAGGTTTCCATAAGCATAAGTCGGCTAATTTTCCTTCTTCCACTGATCCGACATAATCAGCAATTCCGTGAGTAATAGCAGGATTAATAGTATATTTAGCCACATAGCGCTTTGCTCGTTGATTATCGTTATCCCCTGTTTCCTCCGATAATTTACCCCGTTGTACCTTCATTTTATGACCCGTTTGCCAAGTTCTTAAAATCACCTCTCCTACCCTTCCCATTGCTTGAGAATCAGACGCAATCATACTAAATGCCCCTAAATCATGTAGAATATCCTCTGCTGCAATGGTTTCCCGTCGAATTCTTGACTCTGCAAACGCCACATCTTCAGGAATACTTTGATCTAAATGATGGCACACCATTAACATATCAAGGTGTTCTTCCAAGGTATTTAAAGTATAAGGACGAGTAGGGTTAGTAGAAGAGGGTAAAACATTAATTTCACCGCAAACCTTAATAATATCAGGTGCGTGTCCCCCACCTGCCCCTACAGTATGATAAGAATGAATTACACGGTTTTTGAAGGCTGCAATGGTATTCTCGACAAACCCTGCTTCATTCAATGTATCGGTATGAATGGCCACTTGTATATCATACTTGTCTGCCACAGTTAAACAAGTATCAATGGTAGCAGGGGTTGTTCCCCAATCCTCATGCAATTTTAACCCCATTGCACCTGCTTTGACCTGTTCAATTAACCCATCAGGTTGACTTGCATTTCCTTTCCCTAAAAAGCCTAAATTGATGGGGAACGCATCAGCCGCTTGCAACATACGATAAATATTCCATTCTCCAGGGGTACAGGTGGTTGCATTGGTTCCCGTTGCGGGGCCGGTTCCCCCACCAATCATGGTAGTGATCCCTGATGCGATCGCAGTTTCAATCTGTTGGGGACAGATAAAATGAATATGGGAGTCTATCCCTCCTGCTGTCAGGATCATTCCTTCCCCTGCCACAGCTTCCGTTGCTGGTCCAATAATAATATCAATGTTATCTTGTATGTAGGGATTTCCTGCCTTGCCAATTTTGAAGATTTTGCCGTCTTTAATGCCAATATCCGCTTTAATAATGCCCCACCAATCTAAGATTAAAGCATTGGTAATAACCAGATCCACTGCCCCATCTTCACGGGAGATCGGAGACTGTCCCATGCCATCACGGATCACTTTACCCCCTCCGAATTTTACCTCATCTCCGTAGGTGGTTAGATCCCGTTCTACTTCAATCAGTAAGTCTGTGTCAGCTAAACGAAGGCGATCGCCTACAGTGGGACCATAAGTTTCTGCGTAGGCACGACGATCCATAAAATAAGGCATTAGTTAGTCCTCTCTATTAGGGTGTAATGGAACGATACAGTTAAATATCAAGAGATTTATCAATTTTACTGTTATTGTAATCTATGATTAAGTTCAATAAATATTTAATTGATCAATTTGTTAAGATATTAGTACAATGACACTTAAGCTGTCTGTCTCCACAAAAGCAAATTTGTGGTTGGATAGCTAACAACGTATCGTTGGAAAAATACGATCTATTATTCATCTAAAATTACCCATGACACAAGAGCAATTATTAGGTTTCAATGAACATTGGCTGGTGCAAAGATTAGAGAGGGTCAACACAGACATTCTTAAGAAATTTGTGTCAAACTGGCAAGATCTTAAAAATATTAATACTCAAAAAGAACTTATTTCAGAAGTTATTACTCGCTTAAAGCTACTAAGTAATGACTCAGAGTTTATTAATCAATTTAAGGATTTTTTGAGAGACTATGTGTTAAGTGCAAAAGTCTCTGAGTATATTTTGAAAATTAATAACAAAGACGATATTATTAGATGGCTAAATAGTTTGACTCAGAAATCTGGAGAATTTTCAGGAAGAAAATACCACTTTTTTCTTCATAAATATATTTCTCTCAATCGTAAACAACTTGATGATGCAGAAACTTCTATTTATTATCCCACAGAATTGGCATTATTGATGGCAAGATCCAAAAAGGAATCTTATTTTCCTGATGGACTGAAACAAATACCTTATCATAAGACTTCCGAGTTTGAAATCATTTTTAGAGATGATATGGATTGGATTGAAGTGCGAGGCGATTTTCAGATTGTTAGGGACTTCATGAGTACAGCGACCGTATCTCTAGATAATCCTTTCAGTGAAACAAAAAGCATATTTATTACTTATCAAAAAAATAAAACACCTAAGAGCTATCTTGTTGAACCTGTTAAATTCCTCCATATTTCCACTTTGAAAGATGCTATTAAAGGTAGTTATTTATCAGCATCATCTCCTACTAATGGTTCTAAAACATCTCGAATTTCTTTGTCTTTTGATAAATTAATTGATAGTCAAGAAGAAACAGAGCCTAGTTTAAGAAACCTAATAGTTCCAACAATTCAAGATGCAGATAAACTAAAAATTGCTTTTCAATATAAGCAAAAAGAATATTCTTTCGGAATTACTAAAAGTGGCGGTTTAACTTTTTATAAATATACTCCTGAAGAAGTCATAACCTATATTTTGCAAACTATTAATAAGATAGTAGTAGATAATTTTCGGCAAAAAAATATTAGTATTCCACCGCAAGTAACTAACAAGTTTAGTGATTTTCAATCTAGTCCAATTAATGCCCATTCTAAGGTCAATAATATCATCAATAATGATCATAGAAATATACTCACAAAAATAAAGTCATATATTGAAGAAAAGTATTCAGGTAATGGCTTAATTGGTATTTCTGATTTAGCTGAATATTGTGATACCATAGAAGGAGAAATTTATGTCAATTTATTAGCCTTAAAAAAACAAGGGGAAATTGACATTATTATTAGATACTTTTGTCCTGAAACTCATCAAATTCCTAATGATGAAGTTCCTTACTGCTCTGAATGTGATTATGAATACTCTGCAGATTATATAACAACACTTGTTTATGTTCAACCGCTTAAAGTTAATCAAGAAGTTAAGTAACCATTAAGTGAGGAAAAATTAAAGGTGAATAAAAAACAATTAGCTTCTGCATTCCTTGATGATATTAGCAATTATATTGCCAAACTACAACAAATAGAATCAAGACAAAATTCACTAACTTGTGCTAACTGCTTTAAGAATGATAATAACTATGAAGCAGAAAAAGATATATTGTCTAGGATACTTACTCAAAACTTCCAAAACACTAAAGAAAAAGGTGATGCTTTAGAAAATTTGGTTAAATATCTATTTGAAAGAATTTCATTAGTCAGTAATGTTGAAATTACCAATAAAGATATTACATTGGGACAAACCGATATTCAATTATTACCAATCGATCATATATTATACGAAATATGGGGAATTAGAGATTGCCCCCCAATGTCTATTATAGGAGAATGTAAAAATTATCCTAAAGATCCTGTTGGTAGAGAAGAAATTGAAAAAATTTGTTGGCGAACTTGTAAAGGAGGATGCTTAAGTTTTTTCATTACATTTGACTTTACACAGCCAGCACTAGATGAAATTGCCTATTTTAATCGACATAAAAATGATTTATGTATAAAAGGAGAAGGTGCATTAATTGTTCCTATTACTATATTTATGCTAGAAACAATTATTACAAATAATATTAATTTTTGTTATTTTATTCGTTGGGCAATTCTATACTCTAAAGATATGAATATTGCTAATTATATTCAAAAATTTAACTAGCGGGTCAGAAAATACTACTCAAGAGTCGTATTAATACGGCAACTAGAGCCAAAGAAATGAGTTAATCTAGTAAATAAGAAAACAACCTATTCACTCCCTAAACTTAAAAGATGAACGAGTTAATAGGAAGGAGATCAAGATGACAGAATTAACGCTAGGACTTCAATTAGTGACCATTATTAGCTTAAGTTGTACCATTTTAACCCCTATTCTTCTGTGGTCATTAACCTTTCCCATCAATCAACGGGTAAAAGTCAACTATTAAGCTAAATTAGACAGAAAACGAGGCGGAAGCAAGTGCATGATAGTTTCCGCCTTTTTTGCTTGTTTTAGCGTTATTTCAGTGAGCAGTAACAAGTTACTATGTTTTAAAGCGGAGATTCTTGCAGAAGTGATCATGGGTTGATAGAGTAAAATCAAAATTCTTTTGACAAAAGACCCTCTAACTGTCACATAGCCAATCATCATGACTTCTCCTCTTGTGTCCATTATTATTCCTGTTCTCAATGATGTTGAAGGATTGAGACAATGCCTAAAAGCGCTACAATGTCAAACCCTATCGTCTGAACAGTATGAAATTATTGTGGTAGATAATGGTTCAAGTGAAGCGATTAAGCAATGTGTGGCAGAATTTGAGCAAACTCGCTATTTAACTCAGGAAATTCCTGGCTCTTATGCTTCTCGTAATGTGGGAATAGAAGCAGCCAAAGGGTCTATTTTAGCTTTCACAGATGCTGATTGTTTACCCGTATCCATCTGGCTAGAGAAAGGAATAGAGTGCTTAAAAAATACCCCTAATGCTGGCTTAGTTGCTGGTAATATTGAGCTTTTCCCCCTAGATCCCCAGAAACCCAATGGGGTTGAGTTATTCAGCATGATAACGGATTTATGTCAAGAAAAATATATCGAAAGATTGAATTTTGGTGCAACCGCTAATGTTTTCACCTATCGTAAAGTTTTTGATGAGGTAGGATTATTTAAGACAACCCTTAAATCAGGGGGAGATATGGAATGGGGTAAACGGGTGCATAAGGCAGGATATAAGACCGTTTATTGTGCAGAAGCAGCGATTCGTCATCCAACCCGATCAACATGGAAATCCATCAAAGCAAAAACCTTGCGAGTGATTGGTGGAGTTCATGATATGTATCCCCCTTATTCAGCGAGAGCTTTAGTGAATAATATTCGCAAAGATTGGCCAAAAGGAGAAGATATCAAGAATATCATACAAGATCCTCGGATCAAATCCAATCCAGATCGCCTTAAGGTCTTAATGGTGGTTTTAGGTGTTAAATGGTTACGTTCAAGTGAACAAGTACGCCTCTTTTTTGGCGGTAAATCTCAAAATCTTTAAGATAGGATCTCATATAAGTTTAAAAAATTGGCGTAATTTTCGTACCATCGATGTTAATCTACTGCTTACTGCCCACCGAAATGACATCAGTGAGCAAAGCTATGTCCTTACGTTTTAACGATGGGAATGTTCCTCTAATAAGGCTTTGGCACGGGGTTTATAGATGAGATAAAATAGCGCTTCGAGGTAACGTAAAATATCCTCTCGATTTTCTTTAGAGGCAAAATTCCAGAATCCATAAATCCGTGCTAGTGACAGAAGACGGGAGGTGTGAATCTTCCAAGTATAGGTACTATAAACCCGTTCGATTGCCTGATTAGAAATCTCTGTCCAATAGTTAGGATTATGTTCACATTTGGTCACAAATTCGAGAATTTTTGCTCCCGTTTCTGCGTAATTAGTTGGATTGATATAAAAGCCATTTACCTGATCTTGGATAATTTCCAAGGGTCCCCCGAATTGGGTGGCAAAAGTAGGAAGTCCAGAGATCATTGCTTCAAGAATGGTTAAACCAAAGGCTTCAAATAAAGCGGGTTGAATAAAAATACCTTGATGATCAGCAATGACTCGATAAACAACCCCAGAATCACTTTTAGGAAGTCGTACCCCTAACCAGCGAATTTTACCATGCAATTCATATTGATCGATTAAGCTATACATTTTTTCAATTTCTTCTTTTTCTTCTGCATCAGTGGTATCGCTGGTGGATAATTTACCTGCAATAAGAATCAAATTACAATGCTCTTGTAGCTCAGAAGATTGACCATAACATTCCACTAAACCCGTTAGGTTTTTGATCCGATCTAAACGTGCCATCGAAAATAAGGGGCGCTTATTCAGGTCATCTAATTTACCATAAATTTGTGCAGGATCTTCTTTGGTAAATAGTAAGTCTGCAATGGCTTCACTCTTAGTAGGAATCCGATCTTCGTGACGAGTATAGGGAAAATAAACCGTTTCATTCACCCCAGGGGGAACAACATTAAATTTAGGAGAAAATAGATCAATGCCATGAACAACATGATATAAATCTGGCATGGTAAAGTTCTCGTAAGATTCATATTGTCCCACACTATCAGGGCGACCAACAATTTCTTGATAGGTGCTGCTAATAATGCAGTTTGCTGCATTCATGGCAATTAGATCTGCTGTAAATTGTAAAGAAAAATGATAGTTATTTTCCAAATCTTGCCAATACAGATTACTAAATAGATATTTGGATTTTTCTAAGGCATGAGCAATAATAAACTGGGTAACATCTAAGCGCCGAGAGAGTAAGAAAGCGACAAGATTGCCATCAGAATAGTTACCAATAATTAGATCTGGTCTTCCTTGTAATTCCGCTAATAGTTCTGTTTCGGCATCAACCACATAAGTCTCTAAATAAGGCCAAATTTCAAAGCGAGAGATCCAATTTTGAGTCAGATTGGGATTAAATTCTCGGAAGGGAACTCGTAAGATCCAAGCATTATCTGTGCCATAAACTTTTTCCAAGCGCTCATTACAGCGTGTCCCATCACTATTAGGAATTAAACGGGAGAGAATAATCACTTTAGGTTCAATTCCTAATTCTTCTAAACCTGCAAGTCGAATATCTTCTTGTAATTGCTCTTCTAAACTTCTTGCTTGATCTAAAACATAAACTACTTGTCCCCCTGTATCTGGCCGGCCTAACACTCCTTCTTGGCCAAACCAACCATGTACCGAGACTAAAACAATACGGAAAATCATGGGAATACGAGAGAGAAAATTCTGCCATGATTGAGGATCAGGAGAATCAATTAACTCATCTAAAATATTTAAGGTTTCTTTGACCCTTCCTGCTGTATTTCCCCATCCTGGTTCAAATCCCATTGCTTGTAGTTCATAACGAAATTCTTCATAGGGTTTATCATCAGGTAAATGGCTAACAAAACCAAGCGCTTCTTTGACTTGATCAGATAATTGCTGTTGATTATTAATGCGACCATTGATCAATAAAATAATGCCATTGTATTGATGAAGACTCAAGAATTTATAGAGGATATCTAACCCCAGATTAGGATCTTGAAAGAGCTTACTAGAGAGAAAACGATTTAAAAATTGTACCCCTTTACCGATATTTTTCGAGTCACGAATACTAGGGGAATAATCATAGAAAGGTTTAAAGTCAATTTCAAACACATCTCCTTCTTCGGGATGGTAATGATTGACAAAGCGATCACGCACATCTAGTAATTGTTGAGGGGTTAAAGCATCAACACTGAGGTCTTCGTAAAGGCGATAATATTGATTTTTAGCAATTTTCGGTCGATAGACAATACATAAACTTTGTCCATCTAAAATAATTTCTTGAGTATAATAGATTAATCGACTCAGACGTGAGTGAAGATGAAACTCCTCGTTTTTTTGATAGTTTTTACAATAGTTTTCAAAAGCCGAAACAATGTCATTTCTCAGTAAATATGTATGCTCTGATTGACGGAGTTGATCGATAAATTGTAATAATTCAATTTTCTCATCTGAGTTGACAATTTGTTCAATCACTTGCTTCATGACAATTCTCCACTAAAATTAAGTAACAATTGCGACCCTAAGTAGTCAAATTAAAAGGCTATTGACCCCCAAACTGGTAAGAAGTTCAGTTAGGTGATTTTTGACCTAAGATATACCTACTTTTCTAATTATTTCTCCCCTTTATAAGGGTGGTTAGGGAGGAGCATAAGGGATCTTAACTGTCAGAAATCACCTTACTCTAAGACGAGAAATCAAGGTTGCACCCAGGCCAATTAGAGAGGTATTTTGGCTATCTTTGAGGTTAGACGAAAAATTATTGAGGATATCCATCCTTTAAAGTAACATTTTTTGGAGAATCAGCGCAACTGCTCATTTTTTTGAGATGAGCCATTAAATTATCCTTAAGATTTGGTAATTTTGAGAAGAATGACTATGATAGGGATAAATCAACTCAAGGTTAAGCCTAATATCTATCATGTCCAAGCTGATTAAACCGATTCCTAGTCTAGAAGAACAGCGTAGAGAACAAGAAAAACTTCATGATACCCTATTGTTGCTTGACCATCTTTTCAAACGGGAAGAAACCACAGCGAAGATGATCTTGGGGAATTTATATGATATCGCTACAGTTAACCTGATTAATAATAAAGTTCCCCTGAAAATGGCGAGTCCTTTGTTAAAACTCTTTGCTACGACGGCTAAACCCCTTGCTTCTGTCGTTGCTGTTCGTGCATTCCAAGCTTTGTGTCCTAAACTGATAGCTGATTATCTCTATTCTTTGGTAGAATTTAAGCCTCAAGACACAACTTCAATAGAAGTCCTAGAAATAGACTCCTTATCTCGTCCTGAAATGGAAGCAAAATTGCAGCAAGTTAAGCAATTACAGGGTAGAGTGAGGTTTTTAACGGGCAGTTTGGTGGCAACTCTAGCGCTCTTTGCAGGAAGCTCTTTATTTGTCGCTCATAGACTAGGAGTACAACCCCAAGACATTGTACAACCCACACAAACCGTCATCGATGATCGATAAATGACATTAAGACTTACAGTCATCTTTGTCTGTTAATTTTAGCGATGAGCGCTATTTCTCCTACCTCCTCACAAACCATTTATATAAACCATCAGCACTAAGATTCAGAGATTTTAAGAATAGTTTAGTTTTTGATTCTTCTCTGAGAACTTTTGTTAATATGTCGCCATACTTTATCAAATTAGCCATTGCAAAGTAACCTCTTGATTAAGATAGTAAACAATTATAGTCGTTTAAAATAAGTTTGAGACACCCAGAATGTAAGCATCTTGCTCACTATCACAACAACAAACGATGAGGTTTAAAATCAGAAAAGAAACTTTAACCAGATATCACACAGAATGCCTAACCTCTACTTTGACACTGAAAAAAACAATCGTAAATCTTTTGAACTCCCTGGCGCTAAACCCCATTATAATCCTGATCGCCCTGGTCAAGTTAACCACATATTTCTGGATTTAAGCCTAGATATTCCTAATAAATCCTTTCAAGGCATCTGTCATATAACCTTAACCCCTGTACGTCGAGGAATCACTCAATTAACCCTAGATGCAGTCAATCTCAACATCACCTCAGTGTTAATAGATGAGATCAGTCAACCCTTTGACTACGATGGCGAAAAACTGGTTATTCAACTCTTAAAACCCACAACTGAGCAAACTTGCGTTCTTTCTATTGCTTATAACGTTTCTCATCCCCAACGGGGACTATACTTTATCGCACCTGATGAACACTATCCTAACAAACCTACCCAGGTGTGGACTCAAGGGGAAGACGAAGACTCCCGCTTCTGGTTTCCTTGTTTTGACTATCCTGGCCAGTTAGCAACATCAGAAATTCGAGTAAAAGTCCCTAAACCTTACCTTGCTATCTCTAATGGCGAGTTAATAGCCACAGAAGATCAAGGAGAGGAAATTATCTATCACTGGTCACAAAAACAGGTACATCCTACCTATTTAATGACCTTAGCCGTGGGTGACTTTGCCGAAATCAAAGATAGTTGGAACGACATTCCTGTCACCTATTATGTAGAAAAAGGACGAGAAGCAGATGGACAGCGTAGCATGGGTAAAACCCCTGACATGATAGCCTTTTTTAGCGAGAAATTTGGTTATCCTTATCCTTACCCTAAATATGCTCAGGTGTGCGTGGATGACTTCATTTTTGGCGGAATGGAGAATACTTCTACTACTTTGTTAACCAATCGCTGTTTATTGGATGAACGGGCTACCATTGATAATATGCGGACAGAAAGCTTAGTCGCCCATGAATTAGCCCATCAGTGGTTTGGCGATTTGGTGGTAATCAAACATTGGTCACACGCATGGATTAAAGAAGGAATGGCTTCTTATTCAGAGGTATTGTGGACTGAGAAAGAATATGGCAAGGATGATGCCGCTTATTACCTCTTAGGAGAAGCAAGAAGCTATTTACAAGAAGATTCTAGTCGGTATCGTCGTCCTATTGTGACGAATGTTTACCGAGAAGCGATCGAATTATATGATCGTCATTTGTATGAAAAGGGCGCTTGTGTTTATCATATCATTCATACCATCTTAGGCAGTGAGTTATTTGATAAAGCGATTCATACTTTTGTCCAGGAGAATGCCCATAAAACGGTTGAAACCATCGATTTATTACGAGCCATTGATCAAGCAACTGGATATAATCTTATGTTTATCTTTGATCAATATGTCTTTCGAGGTGGACATCCTGATTATAAGGTGGGATATAGTTGGGATGGTGATAGTAATCTCGCTAAATTAACCGTTACCCAAACCCAAGGCAAAGAGGATGAAAAAGCATTATTTGATTTAAAAATTCCTATTGCATTTGGTTATGTTGATGGTGATGTCACTCAGAAAACCTTTACCTTGCGTATCTATGAATATGAGCAGAGTTTCTATTTTCCCTTAGAGAAGAAACCTGATTTTATTAGCTTCGATGTGGGCAACAATTTCTTAAAAACCGTTGAATTAGAATACCCAATTGCTGAATTAAAGGCACAATTAAAGCATGATCCCGATCCCATTGCCCGTATCTACGCAGGAAAAGCGCTGGCTAAAAAAGGCGGTTTAGAAGTAATTGAAGCGCTAAAAAGCAGTTTAACCAAAGATCCCTTTTGGGGAGTCCGTCTAGAGTCAGCCAAGCACCTTGCAACCATTAAATTAGATCAAGCAGGTGGCGCTTTAATAGAAGGATTGCAGGATAAAGACGCAAAAGTGCGTCGTGCAGTGATAGGGGGCTTAAGTAAGATTAAAACCCTGCAAAGTTATGAACACATCAAGCAGACTCTAGAAAATGGAGATCCCAGTTACACAGTAGAGTCAACTACAGCCCGTTGTTTAGGGAGTATGGTATCAGGTAATTTGAAAGAAAAAGAGTCAGAAGTAATTGAAATCTTGCAAAAAGTTTTAAAAGAACGTGCAGGATGGAATGAAGTGGTACGATCAGGTGCAATTGGTGGTTTAAGTCAGCTTAAGACTTCTCCCGTTGCAGTAGATGTCATTGCAGAATACACTAAATTAGGAACACCTCAACCTTTACGGTTAGCTGCTATCCGTGCATTAGGAAGTATTTCTACGGGACAAACTCCCGACAAATTAGAGGCAATTTTAGAACAATTAGAAGCTATTTCCCAAGAGAGTTTCTTCTTAACTCAAGTTGCCGTTTCTGGTGCATTGGGACAGATGGAAACAGCCAAAGCAGTCTCTATTCTACAAAGTTTAGCAGACCAAACCCCCGATGGCCGAGTGCGACGGAAGGCTGAGGAAGCAATGGGTAAAGTACGGAAGAAACTAGGATCTGATAAGGAGCTTAAGTCATTACGGGAGGATTTAGATCAACTGAAGCAAGAAAATCAGCAGTTAAAAAGTCGTTTAGCTAAGTTAGAAGCTAAGTAACTTGATTTTAGGGTGGGAGCGCTTTCTCTCACCTATTAAGCGAGTGGTCCCAAACCAAATGCTACCATAGATGTACTAAGTTACACTAATCATAGTCATGGATTTTCAAAAGGGACAAGTATGGAGATATAAAACAAGAGATTGGAAACAGTCTTGTTTAGTTTATATTGCAGAAGTAACAGAAATAGATAGCTACTTTATCCAGATAGGTTGAGGAGAAGTATCATATTTACGAAGAATTTCTTTCGCTACTTTTTTGCTTAAAATATCAGATTTATAATTTTTCATTATTTTACTTGTGGACATCATTGATCTTGATAATAAGAGAGAAACAGCTTCCTTTTTTTGATCATTGTTCAAATGAATAACTTTATCTAATCTTAAAAAAGTTTTGGCAATTTGTTCCCAAATCATAATTTCTGACTCAGGTTCAATATCTCTTGAAAAATTATCAATATGATCTTTAAGATTATCATTAAATACATCTCTCAAAATATTAAAAATTATTTCTATTCGTTGTTTTTGTTGTTGGGTTAAGTTGCTAGTTCCAATAGGTGAAGGAACTAAACGATCAAGGTTTACTAATATGGTAAATGAATCGTCATAAGACTCTTTGAATATCAAATCATTTTTTTCTTCTTGTTGATTATTAATGACTATTATATTATGAACTTCTAAATTACACTTCTTGTTGATTTTTATACAAATATCATAAATTACCTTTTTGGCAACTTTTATTGAAACAATGAAAAACTCTCTCCTGTGATTAACTCTATAAGAGTTTAATGTTTCATGAATTTGTTTTTCTGCTAAACTGCAATCAGCAACTTTACAAGCCAAAGCAACTGTAAAAGGTTCAGGAACACCCGTTGTAAATAATTCCTTCCCTCGAATATTAGGTTCTCTGGTTGTCATACCAATTTTCACAACATTATGCCCAAATGATTCATTTTGCAATAAATAAATGTAACCTTCCTTCATTTTTTGCTCCTTAGTATGTTACATTATCAGAAAAGCTACCTCTTATTATAGTCTATTAGTTCTTATTTTTGCTAAATGCTATGATTCAATCATTTAAACATAAAGGATTACGTAAACTGTTTGAAGATTATAATCGTAAAGGAGTCCAACCAGAATATGCATAAAAGCTGTTAGATATTCTAGATCGCTTAAATGCGGCATCTGTCATCCAAGATATGAGTTATCCTAGTTCTAGGCTACATCAATTAAAAGGCGATCGCAAAAATGAATGGTCAGTCAGTGTCTCAGGAAATTGGCGAGTGAACTTTAAATTTGTGGATGGAGATGCTTATGATGTTAACTATGAAGACTATCATGCTTGAGAACGTAAAATGATGACTAAGCGCAAACCTAGACACCCAGGGGGAATTATTCAACGTCAATATCTTGAACCACTTAATTTAAGCATTAAAGACTTAGCAGACATTCTACAAGTTTCTGAATCTATTTTGTCTGATATTATTAATGAACAGACTGGGATTACCCCTGACATAGCATTACGGTTATCTATTGCACTGCAAACAACGCCTGATTTATGGTTAAATCTTCAGAAAAATTATGATTTGTGGTGTGCGGCTAATTGTTCTGATGAATGGCAAAAAGTAACACCAATTGCTCTAAAAGTTTCGTAGAATTTAGAAGGAGTTTTATTTTGAGGTGGGAGAGTAAAAATTTCTATTATCTCATTGTTTTAAATACTTTTATTCCAATATTCCAACCCTGTTATGATCACTTCTTCTAACCACTTTTTAAACCGCTCTATCAGTATATTTTCTTGATCAGCATAAGAAAATTGAAAAGGTGAATCTATTAATGCCTGTATATCTCCAATATTATAGTCATTATCTTCCGTATTGTTTTTATGATAAGCACAAGCAGAACAAACTAATAACCCTCGATATTCATGTCCTAAACTATGAAATGAAATAAGAATAATTGTCGGTACAGCAACATCAATCACTAATTGAATCCATTGATGATAAGTTTGAGTATTAGCAAAGTATTTGAGTTGTTTAGCCGTTTCTATCACCTGATAACGATGGTAATAAGACTTAGAATTATCATCAGGTGAGACGGTTATAAAAACATCAGCATTATCTATTATATTTTGAACCGATAATTTTATTTCGTCAGTAATTTCAGTCAAGCGCTGACAAGCTATATCAAACAACTGAGATGCAAATTTTTCTACTGTACGATATTTATCGGTAATTGATGCTGTTTGATTTTGTTTCAGTTTATCAGCAATAGAAGCAAGAATAATTTGCGTGCGTTTTGCTTCTGACAATACTTGTTCTGATAATCCTAAACTTTGTATAAAAGCCTGTTTTTGACTTTTAGAAAATAAGTTAATTAAATGAGATAAGTCACCTTGATCTGCTTTTTCCAACGCCTCAATATAAATTTTTCGATCATCTCTATTAACAACTAAAGGAAACCATTCTGCTTGAATAAAAACTAAACTAGCTAGACATCTAGCTACTCGACCATTTCCGTCTTGAAAAGGATGAATTTGTGTAAAACGATGATGTAACCATGCAGAATCGACTTCAGGCGACACTTTCTGCTGACAATGTTGATGATGTAGTTCTATTAGTCTATCCATTTCTGATTGAACCTGTTCAGGGGGACAATATTCATGAATCAAACCATCATCTCTCATGGGATTATTAGGCTGTTTTTTCCAATCACCACTAATTAAGGAAATCCGAGTTAATGCTCCCGTAGAAGGTATTAATGCTTCTGTATAATCTTGATTTTGCGTTAATAACTGATGAATTTGTTTAATATAAAAAGTAGATAAGGTTCTTTGTCCACCGACAAAATCAAATAAGCCTGTTATGGCAGCTTCTTGATCTTTAATTAAAGCGACAACTTGTTTAACAGAACGATCTGTTGTTCCATGAGGAATTAAAGCTTCATCGATTCCTTGTTCAATTAATAAACGAGTAATTCCTCGATCAATTGTATAGAGTCGTTCAATAATTCCTGTCTCAATTGCTATCTCTCGACGCAATCTATCCATGAAAGTTTGAAATTCTCCAGATGAGCGAAGTCGATCTGCTTGTTCTTCCCATACTTTCACTAATGGGGGTAACTCATCATTGGCCAGAGATCGCCAATTATTCGGTAAATCTTCAATTGGTTTCCAATTCATATCTATTACTTCTCGATTTGCTTTATATGTTGAGCATAACATACGGAACATAACAATTAATTAAAAGTTACTTTCGATTTACTAATCTGACATAATATCTTAAAAGAAAGATGAGGAATTAATTACCTTATGAAGCGTGGTGATTTAATTCATTATTTAAGAAAGTAAGAGTGTGAATCCTACGAGAAGGAGGTAATCATTCATGGTTGTGAAATCCTTCTTAAAATAAGCACTCATCGATTCCAAGACATAACGAAATTGATCACAATTTAGCTAAAAAAATAGGTAAAGATTTGGGAATTATACCAATTAAATAAAAAGTAGATTATTCATCGATTTGGTTGAATAAGTTGTCACTTGTTCCCTAAACTGTCTATGATAAGAGAAAATTTAGCAAGGAACGATCGCTATGTTTAAATCATTGGTTGTGTGGGGATGTGCAGGACTTTGTTTACTCCTAGCACCTAAAATGGCTCTAGGACAAGCCAATCAACTAGAAATTAGACCAGATGCCTTAACACAAGGAGAATCGAGCCAAAACCAACTGTCTCCCCTTGAATTAAATCAGTTTTCTCAAGCGATTAAGCAATTACAAACCCTTGAGATGAGAAATCAACAAAAAATGACAGCAGCGATCAAAGATGAAGGTTTATCTCCCGAAAGATATGTAGAAATTGAAAATACGGCACGTGATCGCACATTTCAACCTGAAACTCCTGTTACATCAGAGGAAGAAGAAAAATTTATCAAAGCAGCAACTCGCATTCAAGAAATTTGGCAAGAAGCACAACCAAAGCGAGAAAAAGCTGTCACCACTCAGGGGTTAACTATTGAACGTTTCGCCCAAATTAACCAAATTGTTGGCCAAGATCCCGCTTTACAAAAGCAAATCCAACAAATCATCGGTCAGTAATCTGGCTAAATTCCCGCAAATTCAAAGATTTCGTTAGCTGCGCGATCGCACACCCCAACTTCCCCTAACAGGGTTTGCATCGCCTGGTAATCTTGTAACATTTGCCCACGACGCTGATCATTAAGCAGTAAATCCAAAGCTTCCTGAGTAATATTATCTGAGGTACAGTTTTCTTGAATTAACTCCGGAACAATTCCCTTATTTAACACAATGTTAGGAGGGGAAAGATAGGGAACAGAAAACTTCATAATATTGCGTGCAATCCACATTGTAGCAGGATTTAAGCGATAAATTACCACTTGGGGGATATTTAATAGGGCAATCTCTAAATTCACTGTCCCTGACTTACAAATGGCTAAATCAGCCGCAGCGATCGCATCTAACGTCCGTCCTTCTAATAAAGTTGCTTGTAGCCCATAAGATTGCACGGCATGGGCAATTTTTTCTTTGTAAACGTCTAAAGACACCGCTATCAGAAAATGAACATCAGGTAATTTAGTTTGAATTTGTTGGGCTGCTTGACAAATACTTGGCAGTAAATAGGTCAATTCTTGGGGACGAGAGACAGGAAAGAGGGAAATAATCGTTTTATCTAAAGGAATCCCTAAATTTTGCCGAGCTTCCTCCTTACTTGGTGCATCATGTAATCTATCAATTAAAGGATGACCCACCCAGGAGACGGATACCCCCTGTTTTTCAAAAAATCGTGCTTCTTCGGGAAAAATCGCCAACAAACGATCCATTACCTTAACTAACTGACGAGTACTTCCTTTATTAGGAGCCCACACCCAAGACTGAGGGGCAATATAGTAGATAATAGGAACATCAGGGAAGCTTTGGCGAATATAATTACCGATCGCAATATTCGGTCCCATATAGTCAATTAGAATCACCACATCAGGGGGAGACTGTCCTAAAAAGCGCTTAACCTGTTGCTGAATTTTCCAAGTCGAAAAAATAAGGGGTAGCGCTTCAAAAATACCAATTGAACCGATCGCTGTTGTGCTATTAAGTAGTTTAGCCCCTGCTTTTTCCATCAGATCTCCCCCCAAGGCCAAAATCTCTAAATCAATTCCTTGGGTAAGCGCTTTACGTTTCAGGGCTTCAATGAGCATTGCTCCTTGTAAATCACCCGAAACTTCCCCTGTACTGATAAAAATTCTCATTTTTTAACGATAATTAAGTTTTAATAACTGATGCCTGAATTACTGTTTGCCTCGAATCAGTCCACGTCGGCCATCTTCAGTGGTAGAACGTTGCAGAAAATGACGAAAATGCTGGACATGGGGATGGTCTGAGAGGAGTTCTAATTGTTCTAAACCCTCTTTCATGGGGATATTAGAGCGATAAACGAGACGAAAGGCTTTTTTAATCAGATTAATTTCTTCTGAGGTTAAACCAGACCGTTTTAAGCCAACTAAGTTAAGTGATCGCACCCTAGAGGGATTTCCTTCTACAATGGTAAAGGGTGGTACATCCCGTTCAATGCGACTCATTCCTCCCACCATTGCTAAACGACCAATATGGACAAATTGATGTACCCCTAATACGCCACTAATGCGAGCCTTTGATTCAATATGAATATGACCCGCTAAAGCTACAGAATTAGCGATAATCACCTCATTTTCAATGACGCAGTTATGGGCAACATGGGAGTAGGCCATCAACAGATTGTGATTGCCAATCACCGTTTCTTCTCCTTCTGCTGTGGCACGGTTAATGGTGACATATTCCCGAATCGTATTATAGTCACCGATTTTGACCCAACTAGCATCCCCTTTATACTTTAAATCCTGTGGTGTTCCTCCAATCACTGCACCTGCATAAATTTCATTATGTTGGCCAATATCAGTAAAGGGTTCAATCACCACATGGGGGCCGAGTTTGGTTTCCGCACCAATACTCACATTTTCGCCGATTACTGCATAAGGCCCCACTTGTACGCTCGGATGAACTTGCGCCAAAGGATGAATAACCGCCGTGGGATGAATCAGAGTCGTCAAGGGTTTGGTTTCCTTGTGTGGATGGGTCAGCATAAACTCAGTCATAGCTTATCGAATATTAGCTACACAATAGCAAGGGAATAGGTAATGAGCAATGGGATCACGAAACACTCTTGACCTTTCACTGATGACTATCGTAAGTTTCACAAATACTATTTTAAGTTACCAAGCTTTTGGTTGAAATTTACGATCATTGAGAATAGTAACCGTCTCTCCTGATTGAGCTAAGACAAATAACCCTTTACGATAAGCGTAACGTGCCACATCTGACGGAACAACCATGCCTGCTATTGCCCCTAATGCTCTTGTGTCTTGATAACGGGGCAGAAATTCTTTAAATTTAGCTAACCTTTCTAAATGGTCATCTACATCTTGTTGGCTTACTTTCGATTTGACTTCTATGACAACAACATCTGTATCATTGACCACTAATAAGTCTATTTCTAATCCTTCATTACCTCGTTGTGCTGAGATTTCTTTTGAGAGTGAATGAACCTCAATTCCTCTTTCTTGAAATAAACGAACTGCTGCTGGACGAACTTGCCATTCAACAAATTCCCCTAACCGATTGCCTAATTTACCAATTTGCTGATTGACTTGCTTAATTTGACGTTCAGTTTCTTGGCGCTCTTCTCGGAGAAGGCGTTCAGTTTCTTGGCGCTCCTCTCGGAGAATACGTTCAGTTTCTTGGCGCTCCTCTCGGAGAATACGTTCAGTTTCCTGAAAACGACGCTCGGTTTCTTGGCGCTCTTCTCGGAGAATACGTTCAGCTTCTTGAAAACGGCGCTCGGTTTCCTGAGCTAGGCGCTGAGTTTCCTGACGCTGACGCTCGGTTTCTTGAATAAGATGTTCAGTTTTCTGGCGTTCTTCTCGGAGAATGCGCTCGGTTTCTTGCCGTGCATCGGCTAATTCGGCTAGGATTCGCCAAACATCATCTGCTGTGGTTGACATAATTAGAATTGACTTTTTTATGTTTCTTAACTTAATTATATCCTGATTTTTGTCTTAATTACCAATTGATCAATGTCGGCTATCTGTTAATCTATTAATAAGATTTATGATAACGCCTACACTGATGTCTTTAAAATTCTACCAAAACCTTCTAGAAACCCTGAAGCAAGAAGAAATTGTTATTGCTACGGTTGTTAATATTCAAGGATCAGTTCCCAGGGAAATTGGGGCTAAGATGGTTATTAGTAGAGGGGGCCAAATGTTTAGTACTATTGGTGGGGGAGCAGGAGAAGCCAAAGTGTGCCACAAAGCGCAAGAGATTCTAGAAACGGGAAAAAAGCAATGGGTAACAATTGATTTATCAGGGGCAACCCATAAACCCACTGAAGGAATTTGTGGTGGTGTTATGAAAGTATGGTTAGAAAAATGGTCGGGAGATGATGCAATTCAGTTAGTAGAATCGATTATTACTAAACTTAAATTAGGACAAAATGTCAAACTATTTACCCCTTTTTTATCTCAAGCTTATCCCTATCTACTAACGGACAATGAGATTGTTCCTGAGCCTGACACAGGCTTTATTGATACTTTACAACCCCCTCCTACTCTTTTAATTATTGGGGCTGGTCATGTGGGCATACAATTAGCTAAAATTGCCAGTCTAATTGGTTTTCAAGTGATTGTTCAAGATGACCGATCTGAGTGGGCAAATCAAGCCTATTATCCCCAAGCAGAACAGATTTTCACCACTCCCATTACTACTGTTTTATCCCAATTAACCCACTGTCAAGGACTTCATATTGCAATGGTGACAAGAGGATATAAATATGATTTAGATGCTGTACAGGGAATTGTTGACAACAATATTCAGTATCAATATTTAGGGATGATTGGCTCTAAAAAACGAGTTAGTAGGGTCAAAAAAGCGCTATTAGATTTAGGCTTTCCTCAATCTCAGCTAGATACTATTTATGCACCAATTGGGTTAGATATTGGCGCACTGACTCCTGAAGAAATTGCGGTTAGTATTGGCGCTGAACTCATTTTAGTCCAACGAGGAGGAACTGGACAGCCCTTGAGTCGCTAAATGCTCTATTATGGTTAGAAGAATTATCAAAAGTATGATGATATTGTTTTTCCTTCAAGTATAATGATTAGCTCTAGCGCTTATCAATTACCCAACACAAAACCGTTTCTCTCCCAAAATTATGACAGCGATCGCATGGAATAACCTACTTTCTGACCTCTCTAACTTAGAACTTATCACTGATTCTAGTCAAATTACCAAACTATCCCTTGACTACTATCATTTTAGTCCAGTTCTTCAGCGACAGCTACAGGATAAACGGGCGGATCTTGTCATTCGTCCCAAAACGGAAGAAGAAATTCTACAAGTTGCGCAAACCTGCGTTAACTATCATATTCCTCTAACAGTGAGAGGTGCAGGGACAGGAAACTATGGACAGTCTATTCCTTTAAAAGGGGGAATTGTGCTTGATTTAAGCAATATGAACCAAATTAAGTGGATTAAGCAAGGATGCGCCCGTATGGAAGCAGGTATCAAAATGGCTGCTTTTGATAAAGAAGCAAGAGAAATGGGTTGGGAATTACGGATGTTTCCTTCTACCTATCGTAAAGCAACCATTGGGGGGTTTATCAGTGGAGGAAGTGGAGGAATTGGTTCAATTACCTATGGACAATTAGCAGATCGGGGTAATATACAGGCAGTTAAAGTGATAACCTTAGAAGAGACTCCCCGTGTGCTAGAGTTAAGAGGGGATGAAGTGCAAAAAGTCAACCATGCTTACGGAACAAACGGAATTATTACAGAATTAGAACTTCCCCTAGCGCCAGCTTATCCTTGGTCTGACTTTATTGTTATTTTCGATCAGTTGACGGATGGGATGGAGTTTGGACAGGCGTTAAGTGATAGTGATGGTATTATCAAAAAGTTAGTCAGTATCCATGATGAGCCTATTTGCCGTTATTTTGCACCGTTACAAGACTTTTTACCCCAAGGAAAATCTGCTGCTTTAGTTATGATTTCTCAATATGATGTGGAGTTATTTAAAGAATTAGTGAAAGAATATAAGGGAGAAATTAGTTATCATAAATCAGCACAAGAAACGAATAAAGGAACGTTATTACTAGAATTTACTTGGAATCATACAACTCTTCATGCTCGTAACGTAGAGGAAAATTTAACCTATTTACAGACATTATATTTTAACTTAGAGAAAGTTAAAGAACTTAACGAAAAATTCAAAGATGAAGTGATTATCCATTTAGAATTCATCAGAATTGGCGGAAAAGCGATTCCTGCTGGTCTTCCTCTTGTCCATTTTACAACAGAAGAGCGACTGAACGAAATTATCCGCTATCATGAGGAAGCAGGAGTTTTTATTGCTAATCCTCATACTTTCATCCTAGAAGATGGAGGACGAAAGGTTGTTGATCCTCTACAGCTTGCTTTTAAGCAAGAAGTCGATCCTTATGGGTTAATGAATCCTGGGAAAATGCGTGCTTGGGAGCAGGGATAGAAAAGAGCTAGGGTTGACTAAGTAAGCAGTCCACCCTGCAACTCTCATGAACACTCAAAATAGACTAATTTCAACTTGATTAGCGCTTCACAAGAGATGAGCAAGATTCCGGAAAAAAAGTAAAAAAATCTTGAAGTCAGTAGAAAATCTTTTTGCGATCGTATTAAGCTTAATCCATTTTCCTTAAGTTGATGGGCGTAAGGCTTGCGCCCCTACAAAAGTATATTTTCTATAGTTAAAGTACAAAATGTTATGATTATTACATTTTATCCTTTGTTACCTGTTGTGCTTGTGCGTGCTGATCACCATAAAGTCAGGAGAGCTATCTTTAACTTTTTGCTTCGTTAAAACTGGTTATAATTAAAGTATAATTTTTCGTCACTGCATTGTCTAAAAAGGGACCGATTCTATGTTAGAACAAATGATGAGAATGATGGTAGGTCAACAAATTGGCTCTTATCATCTGGATAAATTTATTGGTGTTGGTGGATTTGGAGGTGTATTTGAAGCCAGTGAAAGGGTAAGAAATGTAATTGTGAAAAAGGTAGCACTGAAAATAATTCCCGATAACAGTGATGCACAATTATTGGAATTATTAGCAGCGAGAGAGTTAGATCATCTTAATTTAGTGCGTTCTTATAATGCAGGGGAATGTGAGATTATGAAGATAGAAATGCTCTATTTAGCGATGGAGTTAGCGCAGGAAAGTTTAGATAAACGGATAGACAATGGAAGATTTTCTACGGATGAGGTAATGTTAATTACCCAACAAGTGGCACATGGTTTAAGCTATCTACATGGTAAAGATAAGGCGCATCGAGATTTAAAACCAGCTAATATTTTAAGGGTTGATCAGCAATGGAAGTTATCAGATTTTGGTTTAATTCGACAATTAGATAGTCAAAGTTATATTCAAACAATGAATGTGGGGGGGACAATCGCTTATATGCCTCCTGAAGCATTTGAGGGGGAAATTTCCTCAGCATGGGATATGTGGTCATTGGGTATCATGTTGGTGGAAATAATTACAGGTAACTTGCCTTATGAGTTTAAAGATGGTAATCAATTATTAGCAAAAGTAACCAATGGTGATTTAAAGTTACCTGCTTTGCCTAAAGAATTTGAAGCGCTTATCTTAGGGTGTTTGCAACAAGAGAGAAGAAAAAGATGGACAGCGCAACAGGTGTTAAATGGGTTGCACTCAGAAGTTAAGGTTTATCCTCAAGCGATTGTTCCTTCACCTATTCCTAAACAACAAAAGCAATTGCAAAATTTTACGGAAACGTTTGTTCCTTCACCTCCTCCTAAACAAGAAAAGC
This sequence comes from Microcystaceae cyanobacterium, assembly GCA_051439665.1. GTDB lineage: Bacteria > Cyanobacteriota > Cyanobacteriia > Cyanobacteriales > Microcystaceae > JBGTGT01. The sequence goes on from JBFRWQ010000162.1 coordinate 28,202, forward strand.
AATTGCAGAATTTTACGGAAATATTACCGAATGGGGTTAAGTTAGAAATGATTGCTATTCCAGCAGGAAGTTTTATGATGGGGAGTAATGATTATCCTCATGCGAAACCGATACATAAAGTTACTTTAAAAGCCTTCTATATAGGTAAATATCCGATTACTCAGGCACAATATCAAGCAGTGATGGGAACTAATCCTTCTAATTTTAAAGGGCGAAATAACCCTGTAGAAAAGGTTAGTTGGAATGATGCACAGGAATTCTGTCGTAAATTATCAGACATGACACAGAAAGGGAAATGCTATCAACTTTCTAGTGAGTCACAGTGGGAATATGCTTGTCGGGCAAGAAGTGAAGGTAAATGGTGTTTTGGGGACTATAAGGGTCGATTAGAAAACTATGCTTGGTACTATGGTAATTCTAATCATACAACTCATGCAGTGGGACAAAAGAAACCTAATCATTGGGGGTTGTATGATGTATACGGCAATGTGTGGGAATGGTGCGAAGATGATTATGTGGATAACTATAGTGATACACCAAGAGATGGTACTGCGTATAATAAAAAGTCAATGAAACAACTTGTAATCCGTGGTGGTTCTTGGTACGACAATCCTGATAAGTGCTGTTCGGCGTATCGCTACCTCAATTCCCACAACCTCCGCTACGACAGTCTAGGTTTTCGTGTTGTGTGTAATGTCGGGAGGACTTCTTAGCTCTTTATTCCTTTCCTCTTTTCCACTCTTTGTACTGACTCGTATCCCATGCCAACCGCCCTGCAATAAATTGCTATTGGCTAATAAGTATCGTTATCTAAAGATAACTGAAAGATAAATCCCCTAGCTTATCCTATAGCCCTAAGCATTACGGTTATGACATTAGAGATCTCTGACACCCTTTCATAGCTTACTTCTGCCTCCTGCCTTGTGCGTAGCGCTATAGTTCAATTTATTGAACGTCCATTGTCAGCTTTGAAATTCATTTCAAGGCGGGTATTGAGGGAAGTACAGAATGTAAGTCTGGGATCAGGTTATTTCTGCTATCTTATCCTAACCACCCTGCAATAAATTGCTATTGGCTAATAGGTAACGTTATCTAAAGATAACTGAAAGACAAATCTCCTAGCTTATGCTAGTTCAATCTGTTTCAGGAATAGCAATTATTAGTGAATAGAAGGTTAGATTTGCCTCGAATTTTGGTACTCTTTAAATGGCAACAGAACCTGAAAAGTCTTGTCAAAAGAGTTTAACTTTGTAGGATATTAGTTTTTGAATAAGACGTTGAATTGTTTGTTGTTGGGCTTTAGCCTTAAACGTTATGATTATTAACAAATGTTAAGCCAAAATAAAATATGACTGATTCATCCCTCATTCGCATTAAAGGCGCACGACAACATAACCTAAAAAACATTGATCTCGACCTGACACGGGATCAATTGATTGTTTTTACAGGTGTTTCAGGGTCTGGTAAATCCTCTCTCGCCTTTGATACGATTTTCGCTGAGGGACAACGGCGATATGTAGAGTCATTAAGCGCTTATGCACGGCAATTCTTAGGTCAATTAGATAAACCAGATGTAGATGCAATTGAGGGGTTGAGTCCTGCGATTTCCATTGATCAGAAATCTACCTCCCATAATCCTCGTTCTACGGTGGGAACAGTCACAGAGATTTACGATTACTTACGTTTACTCTTTGGTCGAGCAGGAGATCCCCATTGTCCTCATTGTCAGCGTAGCATTGCCCCCCAAACCATTGATCAAATGTGCGATCGCATCATGGAATTACCAGATCGTACCCGTTTTCAGATTCTTGCGCCAGTGGTTAGGGGCAAAAAGGGAACACATAAGCAACTACTATCTAGTTTAGCCTCTCAGGGATTTGTGCGAGTTAAAATTAACGGTGAGGTACGAGAATTATCAGATAACATCGAATTAAAGAAGAACCATAAACACGATATTTTTATTATTATTGATCGCTTAATTAAAAAAGATGATCTACAAGAAAGATTAGTTGATTCTTTAGGGACTTGTTTAAAACAATCAGAGGGAATTGCTGTTATTGATTTAACCGTCAATACTGATCTAAAAGAGAAAGACTTACCCTCAGAAATTGTCTTTTCCGAAAACTTTGCTTGTCCCGAACATGGGGCGGTAATGGAAGAATTATCCCCTCGTTTATTTTCCTTTAATTCTCCCTATGGCGCTTGTCCCCATTGTCATGGTTTAGGGAGTTTAAGAACCTTTTCCCCTGAGTTAATTATACCAGATCCAACTAAGCCTTTATATGCAGCGATCGCACCTTGGTCAGAAAAGGAAAGTTCTTATTATCTCTCTCTCTTAAACAGTCTAGCAGAAACTTTTGGCTTTGAATTATCTACGCCTTGGGAAAACTTAACGGAAGAACAAAAACACCTCTTACTCTATGGTTCAGATGAGCCAATCTGGTTTAGTGAAGATTCTAGGTATAATAAAGAGAATGGCTATTATCGTAATTTCAAGGGGATTTTACATATCTTAGATAAAAATTATAAGGACACCAGTTCTGATTTAATTAAGCAGAAATTAGAAAAATATATTGTTAATCAAACCTGCGAAGTTTGCGAGGGTAAGCGCTTAAAACCCGAAGCCTTATCCGTTACATTGGGACAGTGCAATATTACTGATTTAACAGGGGTATCGATTAGAGAAACCTTAACCAAAATTGAACAGTTAGAATTAACCCCAAGACAAAAATTAATTGGAGAATTAGCGCTAAGAGAAATCAAAGCCAGGTTACAATTTCTCCTAGATGTGGGCTTAGATTATCTTACCTTAAATCGGTCAGCCATGACCTTATCAGGGGGGGAAGCACAACGAATCAGGTTAGCCACGCAAATTGGTTCAGGGTTAACGGGGGTTTTATATGTCTTAGATGAACCCAGTATCGGACTCCATCAACGGGATAATCATCGTCTTTTAACTACACTTAAAAAATTAAGAGATTTAGGTAATACTTTGATTGTGGTTGAACATGATGAAGATACCATCCGCAGTGCAGATTATATTATTGATATTGGACCCAAAGCTGGCATTCATGGAGGTGAAATTATTAGTCAAGGGGATTTTAAAACCTTATTAAAAGCTAAAGATTCCTTGACAGGTGCTTATTTATCTGGTAAGCAAAAGATAGAAACACCAGCAGAAAGACGTAATGGCAAAGGAAAATCCTTAATCTTAAAAGGCTGTTCTCAAAATAACTTAAAACAGATTAATGTAGAAATTCCATTAGGCAAATTAGTGTGTATAACAGGGGTTTCAGGGTCAGGAAAATCCACCCTAATTAATGAAATATTGCACCCTGCACTGCAACATAACTTAAGTAAAAATGTTCCTTTCCCCAAGCATTTACAAGACATTCAGGGGTTAAATTTTATTGATAAAGTAATCGTAATTGATCAATCTCCTATTGGACGCACCCCTCGCTCTAATCCTGCCACTTATACAGGAATCTTTGATGCTATTAGAGCCATTTTTGCCGAAACCATTGAAGCAAAAGCCAGAGGATATAAAGCAGGTCGCTTTTCCTTTAATGTTAAAGGAGGACGGTGTGAAGCTTGTTCTGGTCAAGGTGTTAATGTCATTGAAATGAACTTTTTACCCGATGTTTATGTCCAGTGTGATGTATGTAAAGGGGCAAGATATAACCGTGAGACTTTGCAAGTTAAATATAAAAATTATTCCATTGCCGATGTTTTAAATATGACCGTAGAAGAAGGATTAAAAGTCTTTGAAAATATTCCTCGTGCCGTCAAGCGCTTGCAAACCTTAGTTGATGTGGGCTTAGGGTACGTTAAATTAGGGCAACCCGCACCCACTTTATCAGGAGGAGAAGCACAACGAGTCAAATTAGCCTCAGAATTATCACGACGTGCCACAGGAAAAACCCTTTATTTAATTGATGAACCCACCACAGGACTATCTTTTTATGACGTGCATCATCTCCTAAATGTTTTGCAAAGATTGGTAGATAAAGGGAATTCTATTGTGGTGATTGAACACAATTTAGATGTGATTCGTTCTTGTGATTGGATTATTGATTTAGGACCCGAAGGAGGAGATAGGGGAGGAGAAGTTATTGTTACAGGAACCCCTGAAACGGTTGCCAATCATCCAACCTCTTATACAGGGAAGTATTTAAAGCCTTTACTACAGCTAAAATGAGGCAATAGCAATTGCTGTTGTTGGGCTTTAGCCCCATAAACAAGCCTCCTTCTAATGCACCCAATTAAATTAGTTGTGTCAATCCAGTACTGGACTGTTTTAACTAAAATAGTGCAATATATTTTCCGCTATTTCTATGATTTGATGGGCGAAGCCCATCCTACAACAATGAACCAAATTAGCTGTATCAATCCAGTAGTGGACTGAGGCCAGCTACAATGAGGCAATAAGAATTGTTGTTTTTGGGCTTTAGCCCCATAAGCAAGCCTCCTTCACCACAACGCCGAGAGAACCAATATTTCTATGGTAGAACTTAGTTCAATTTATTAAACATGACTTATTAGTCTTGAAATTAATTTCGAGGCGGGTATTCAGGGAAATGCAATATCTGAATTGTACGATTAGATTATGTAAAACACTATTTCTTACTCTGCTATATATCTTTGAATGAGCGATCGCCAAATATTCCGTATTAGTATAAAACTACACTGCCATGCCCTAATTTCTAGTGGTTGTGATGGGTTGAAATCAAAATTTTCGCTATGATTAAGGAGAAATCCCACATTCAAATCTGTACTAATCCCCAAAAATATTGACATTATGCAGGACTTATCCCCATTTATTATTTATTTTCTCCTGTTTGGCTCTTTGCTATGGGCTTTTAGAGCGTTTAGAGCCAAATCATGGTGGGTTAGGGTTGATACCCGTTCCCCCAAATGCCGTTATTATTTTGGTCCTTTTAATAGTTCTGAGGAAGCAGAAGCACACCATAAGGAATATTTGCAGGATTTAGAGGCAGAAGGAGCAACGGGAATTGAATATGTCATTAAAAGGGGAAATCCCAAACGATTGACCATTGAATCTGAGTAATGACTAAATAGCTTCTAATCGCTTTCTAGACACCCTAACTAATCGATAGGGTAGTTTCTCAGTAATAATTTTATACTCAGAAGGTTGTAACTTCAATTCATTGATTTGATTAGATTCACCAAGTAACAAAATAGTCTCAGGATAGTCAGGTGTATCAGGAATATTGGTCAGAAATTGTTTGGCGGGATCATTTTCATCGCCGTAGATTGACCAAAAATAGCCAACAGTTTCATGGGAATAAAACGTAATAGTGGGTTTTTTGAAGCCAATCATCATAATTTGTTCCTTGGGTTGCTTGACTTCTGTAATTACCTCAGCAATCTCTCTTAACGGCAATTGACGAACTTGATCAACCATAATGTTAATCGGTTGCACGAAAAAGACAATAAAGCCGAGAAACCCAATGATATTGCTCACAATAATCCAGCGCCATTGTCGTCGATTTAACCAGAAGAAGAGACTTAAAATAGCAGTAATTAACCAGATACTTGCACTCACTAAAGGAAGGGGTGATTGACCTAAAAGAGAGGATAACTGATCCATTGCCGAATCTGTTCCGATTAATTTAGGTAAGGCTAAAGAACCAATACTCAGGGCAATTAAGAGTAATAAATTAAACCCGATACTGATAGAAAGAAATCGAGTTTGTTTAGGGCGATAACTTCCTGTTGCCCAACTAAATTCTTGACTCCAAGTTAGGGTCACTAGGTAAGCTGCTGCTGGAATGAGGGGTAAAGTATAACTAGGAAGTTTGGTGACAGCAACTGAAAAGAAAACAAAGATAACAGTAAACCACCAAAAGGCAAATAAGCCTAATTGACTCTGACGGGGTTGTTGCTGCCAAAAATCACGCTTCCCAAGGCGCAATCGAATCATACTGAGGGGTAAATAGATTGACCAGGGGGCAAACATTCCTAAGACAATGATAAAGTAAAAATACCAAGGAGCAGAATGTCCATTCACCACACTGGTAAACCGTTCAAAGTTATGATAGCCAAAAAAGGAATCAATATAAGCCTGACCATTTTCGACAATTACTAAGATATACCAGGGAACAGTCACAGCTAAAAAGATTAACGTTCCCCAGACTAAACCCATTTCTTGAAACAGAACTTTTTGCCAGTTTCCTACATAAAATAGAAAGGCTAAAATAATCATCCCTGGCAGTACAAATCCCACCGGTCCCTTGGTTAAAACCGCTAATCCTGTTATGATATAAAAGGCTAAATACCACCGATTAGAAATAGGCGTGAAGAGATTAAATTTATCTTCCTTTTCTTCTGAAGTATTAGATGTAGCGTACCCCCAGAAAAAGCAAAGGAGGGCTGCACCAATACACCCACTCAGCAGCATATCAGAGACCCCTTGATGAGACCATAGTAAAGTTTGTAGATTGAAAGCCACTAAGGTTGAACCAATCCAGGCAGAAATCCATAATTGGCGCTGTACTCTAGGGGTAGAAATTTGTTCAGGTGTAGCAGCCGCAGGGGTAGCAAAACCAAACTTTTTGAGAACAAAAAAGGAAAATACCGTTAAAGCGATCGCAGCTAAAGCAGAGGGTAATCTCACCGCCCATTCATTAACCCCTATGATCTTATAACCAATAGCCATCAGCCAATAAACCAAGGGCGGTTTATCAAAACGGGTGACTTCGTTAAAATAAGGAGTAATCCAATTTCCTGTGACAGTCATCTGACGGGCGGCCTCAGCAAAAAGAGGTTCAGTTTCATCAATTAGTCCCGTCGAACCTAAATTAAGAATAAAGGCAGCAAAGTTAACTAAAACAAGCCATGCTATGGAAAACCCCCAAGTGAAGTTAGCATTTTTCTCAAAATGATGCCATAGGGGTTGATGTGTGTGTTTTTCTTCTAAACGAGTCATGCGATCGCTAAACTCCCCACAAAATAGGTACTGGATCAAAATTTTAACTTACAGTACAATGTGTCGTCTGGTCTAGTCTTTGTTCCCAAGGATTAGTTTTTCAGTGACCAGTGACCATAAATTCATAATTCATAATTTATAATTCATAATTTATAATTCATAATTTTGCGTTATGTTAAGAAGCAGTATTTTTTATTGTTTAATCAATGACCATGACTGCCCAATTACTCCCGACTCCCCAACTAGATATCTTGACCTGGAACTGGCAAAATCACGCCATAAAATACACAGTAATGGGTGAAGGCCAGCCTTTACTGCTCATTCATGGGTTCGGCGCTTGTATTGGTCATTGGCGCAAAAATATACCTGTTTTAGCTCAACAAGGCTATCAAGTCTTTGCGATCGACTTATTAGGGTTTGGAGGTTCAGATAAGCCACAACAGGACTATACCCTAGAACTTTGGCAAGCTCAAATCAAAGACTTTTGGAGCGCTAAGATTGGAGAACCGACTGTATTTGTTGGTAACTCCATTGGGGGACTATTAAGCTTAATGTTAATGGCTAATTATCCCGAAATCACGGCAGGAGGTGTGGTCATTAACTGTGCAGGAGGCTTAAATCATCGCCCTGATGAGTTAAATCTTCCTTTACGCTTAATCATGGGAGGATTTAGTCGTTTAGTTAGTTCTCCTATCACAGGAAAGTTTGTTTTTAATACTGTTCGCCAAAAATCTCGTATCCGTAATACCTTATACCAAGTTTATCGAGATAGAGAAGCAGTAACAGATGAATTGGTGGAAATGCTTTATCAGCCGTCTTGTGATACAGGCGCACAACAGGTATTTGCCTCAGTTATTACCGCACCTGCAGGAGATAAACCCTCAGACTTACTTCCTAAGATTCAATCTCCCTTGTTGGTGTTATGGGGAGAAGATGATCCCTGGACTCCCATTAAAGGGGCAAAAATTTACCAAGAACGGGCAAAAGGTAACTTCAATACAGAATTTTATGCCATTCCTCAAGCTGGCCACTGTCCCCATGATGAGAAACCTGAACAGGTTAACCTGTTTATTGTTAATTGGTTAGAACAGAAGTTTGCTTGATGAGCGATCTATCCATCATTCTTATTTGGACTCAGGCAGTTTTAAACTTGTATTTTAAAAGATTATGACATAAAAACAGATAAAATCTTTTTTATAACGTCTTTCAAGTTTTGCCTGAACTCCTTTTTCAATTAAGGGGATAATCTCCTGAAACTGCATAATATTACAAGTTTTAGCAGTCGTAGGGTAGGCAAACGAAAAAGATATAAAATGATGATAATTACCCGAAAAGTTTGCCCACTATCCCCCATTACGTTTTATCAATGACAATATAAAGTCTTTCTTTATAACTAAATTCTTCTAATCGCACTTTTCTGTAAATTTGAAGCAATTGTCCCACTATAATTAGCATCAAATACTCAGATTTGTTGAGACAGGTTGTTAAATGATTTGTATAATTTTTAGGTAACATTTCGTTCAATAGAGGTGATCGCTCCGATAGACTACTTTTCTTTCTATCACAGTTGCCTCTTTTTGTGACCCCATAAGGCTTTCAGCCATCCTTGTCCCCCCTTCAGCACTGCTTGTTGCCGATCAAAAGAATAAGAGGTACTAAAAATGCCAATTGGACAAATTGAAGGACTTCTCAATCCACAAGGTAAGATAGCTAGTTCTAGTTGTCTGTTCTTTAATGACGAGCAAAATCAAAAATATATTGATAGTAAAAAAATGACAGGGGAATTAAAAAAAATACTCAATTTTCTTTCTCAAGAAAAACGACTGTATGTAAAATTTGACTTAGATCCTGAGAATGAGGTGAGGAATATAAAGTTATATAAGGCATTGGGGGTTATTACCTTATATAAAGTAAAAAAAGATAAATTAGATAAACTAGACAAACAAGAATCCCCCATTAAGATATATATTGAATGGGATAACCAAAAAGATATTTTTCCTATTTTTCTTCCGTTTTTTCATTATTATTATCATGATTTAAGCAACACAGATATTGTGGTTTTTATACCCTGTTATATTCCAGAATCTAAGAAATATGAGGCAATTGACATTCAAAAATGTGAACATTATTTTTGTAAAGCGAATCAGGAATTGATAAAAACATCTATTAGTAGTTCGCTTTCTGAAGTTTCTTTATTCTCACTGCGCTCATATATACATACATTTGAAGAAGAAGAAAAAGAAGCGATTGACTTGATACTATCAGCAACAAAGAAAATGTCCATTGAACATCAAAAGCAAATTATACAAGAAATTCAAAAAGACAAAACAAGCTTGTTACTACACTCATTTCCACTAAGGGAAATTTTACAGCAATTTAAAGAAAACTATGTTAAATTTTTAAATGAACATTTAATAGTAGATAACAAGAATAAAGAAGAATTAGAGAATAAGAAAGATTTGATACGAGAACTACATTTGTATCTACAAAAAATCAATGAAGCAGAAAGAAAAGAATTCTGGCAGCAAATTGATTATTTAAAAACAACGTTAAGATATAAATTTACTTTTTGGAATACTACACCAATTGAATATAAAATAGAAATCGTAAAAAGACGATTTACACAATTTTTTGTTCTTGTTGAGCAGTTTTCAACGTCAACTTATCCCTATGAAAAATATATCAATCAAGAATGGCACAAATTATATAAATTTGACGATTTCGATCAAAAATTAATTTTAGAATGGTTACGGAAAGAATCAGGAAACAAAGATTATTCTGAGGCTAGAATGCTTTCAGCAAGGGGGGCTGAAAAATTAGTCATCAACTATTATGAAAGCTTAGGTGATCAAGTTGAAGATGTTTCAATTCAGCAAGTTAAATTAACAACAAGTCAAGATTGGAAGTTAGGAGATATTCGTATTAATTCTAAGGAATTACTTGATGTGAAAAATGCACGAAAGGATAGAAATTCAAAAGTTTATTCAGAATTCTGCATTCCAAAATTTAAACAAGATGAGAAGAATCAACGAGATGTAAAAATTATTGCTGTAAGTTCTCCCTATCTTCAATTGTCATTTATCAAGGGTACTGATACTCCTCCGTCTAATTGGTATATTTCAAGCCCAATCATATTAGGAGAATTTGATGATAGCCAACTTATAAAGTTAAAAGATTTTTTTAACAGTGATCTTATTCAGTTAGATATGTCGAGAGGCTTGGAATTAGATCGAAACACTTATTTACCGCCTTGGATATTTGATTACAGTGATAAATTTTATTCTGAACAAATCAACATTAGTGAACAATTTAGTGAGTTATGGTATGATGAAATACCTGAATATGAAGATATAGAACTAATGAAGAATAGTTTCCTTGATTCATGCTTATCTCTCTTTGTTATTAGTCGTAGAGATTTACCAGAATCATGGCAATTAAATTTACCTGATTGGAAGTGTAAATTTATTGAACAATTAAATAGTCGCCCTAATGAACGTCTGACTTTACCTTATCTATATCTTTCATTATTAAAACACTTTTTAATAATGCTATCTGAACCAGAAAGTGATTATCAACCACAAGCCTATAGAGAAATTCTTGACTTGTCTAGTGGTCATCTAGATAAAAAGCCGTTAAAAATTTACGATCCATTAAGTATGATTGAGGATTTATGTAAGTCATTACAAATCTTATGGCAACACCGTCACAAATATGACTTAACGGAATTTAGGATATTTAAGTTTAGTGGTAGAGGTTTGCTACGAGGTAAACGAAATCAATCCCAACAAAAATATACGACTATTATGGCATTCTGTGGAGGCGATGTATATAAAGATAATATATATAACAGTAAAAACTATCAAGGAAAATGTGGATTTACTCCTTTAGTGATTGGACAAAACGATACTTGTGAAACCTGTCAACTATTAATTTGTCCTGAATGTGGTGATTGTCTCTGTCAAAGAACAAAAATAGACAAAATAAAAAACTTGCAGTACTATCCCACCTAAACCTATTACCACTGTAATAGCTATTCCTGTTCGCCAAGCTGTTTTATTCATTTTTAAAACTCTCTTTGAGAGAAGATGAATGACTCTCTCGGTATTATCGTGCAACTTACATACAATACTTTTATGTTCTAAAAAGATCAGCGATCGCCGTAAACCATCCGTTCATCTACTCGCATTTCAATGGGTTCTTCTTGTTGGGAAGGGGAATAGACTTTAATTCTAGCGCTTGTGGCTAATGGTTCTAATAGATTAGCTAGGGCATTCATCCCATTTAAAACACGCCAATTAATCACCGAATTGGGACAAATAATTACCAATGTCAGTGCATTTCCATAACTGGTAATATACCATTCACATAAAGACAGCAATGCCTTTGTTTCTGCATCACATTGTTCATCAAAATAATAAGTGGTGGCATCATCTAATTGTTGACGCAATTCTTGATCAAAGGTATCAACTTGGGAAGACGGTAAATCATCGGTTGAAAGATAGTTCATAAGACAAGATACAAGGTAGAAAAACTTACTGGCCAATAGCAAGGGTATATAAAACCGCTTGATCTGTTTCTAACAAAGCTTGCGTTTCATCATCATAATAAGCGCCAATTCCGCTACATTGGAGATTGAGCATTTGACTAATGAGATATAAACGATGGCCTAACCATCCCGCCCATTGCATCGCTGTTTGATAGTTGTGATAGTCACTGGTGATCAAGAAATTAACAGCGCTATCTCTAGCTAACGCTTGATTCACGCATAGGTATTTACATTTTTCTGTGAAGTCTCCTTCCTTAATTAATTGACCTTTCAAATAGATACCTGATGTTAATCCTTCTACTCGATTAATGACATAATAGATATTTAACTCTTCTACTTGATGAGTGGGTAACGGTTGTTGGATAAAAGATAAAACCTCTCTGAATTGCTCCTGAGAAATAGTTCCTTCTTTAAACCGTCTAACAGAACGTCTGTTCATAATAGACGTTTTCAGATGCTCTAAATTATAGTCTAATAAATCAGGAGACTTAATACTTTGAAAAGAAGAGACTTGATCACAGCTTGTTTCTTGGTATCCCTTTTCAATAAACCTATTGGCTTCAAAGTAATCAGTTGCACAAACAAAAGGAATCGATGAATGTAAAGGTTTAACTGATTTATCTTTAAATTCCCCTGACAAGACGCAAGCGGTAATAAATTCCTTATTTTCTAACCCTAACACTTGATTAAGCGCCAACTTATCAAACTCAAATAAGACTTGTGTTTCTCTTTGATGCGCCCATCCCGATGCTTCAATAGCGCCAATATGATGGCCACTATCTAAAAAGCAATAACGCAAACTTCTATTTTTATATTTCCAACTTGAACGAAAATAAGAACAAGAAATCAAAAAGATCACCCCTTTAATCATGCCTTGCGGAAACAAATATGCTTCTAATCCATCATCAATCAGTTCATAAATTAAGGTTAACGAATTCGTATCAACCTCTAAGTGATAAATCCCATCAATTAATCCTTTCCTTCCTCTGATTTGGACATAAATCTCGGTCGGATATAATGCACCTGCTGAGGGAATGACTCTGAGAGAATATTCCCCCTCTCGATACATTTTTTGAAAGGAAATACAACTGGTTAAGTGAACAAAAGAATCGATCACATTGTCAGTTTCTAAAGGAAACCGACGATAAAACGCAGGATAATGTTTGAAGACAGTCGGTTGGGTAGATGAATCGACATAATTAGGGTCAATCATCACCGACAAGTAAGAGTGTTTCGTCGCTTCATGAAAGGGATGACCGACTTTAGTAAGTTCAAGCGTTTCTAACATTTTTTAACAGTTTTAAAATCTCAAAAGTGCTGGCAAAATCAGTGGCGGTAAAATCATCTAGATTCTTTAAATTAGGATTAGCCCCTAACTCCAGTAACTGTTGTAAAATCTCAATTTTACCTGCTGATGCAGCGTACATTAAGCAAGTAACCCCATTGCCATTTTGATTATCAATACTAATATTTGAGTTAACCAAATAAGTAATTAATTCAGCTTGATTTTTCACACAAGCATACCAAAGGGCATTATTACCATCATCATTGGTCAGGTTAATATTTGCCCCTGCTTCAACTAAAGCCTGAACAATCGGCAGATTTCCGTCTTTGGTAGCGCTCATCAGCGCTGTATCCTGATTATATCCTCTTTGATCTAAATCATC
>JBFRWQ010000163.1:0-4269 GCA_051439665.1 Microcystaceae cyanobacterium
GCTATGATGATCTTGGATCAGCTTAAGTCCCTCTATCCTGATGCCACTTGTAGCTTAACCTACGATAGTGTGGTTCAGTTATTGGTCGCCACTATCCTATCAGCGCAATGTACTGATGAACGAGTTACCAAGGTAACGCCATCTTTATTCCAGCGCTTTCCTGATGCACCCAGTTTAGCAGGCGCAGATCGAGAAGAATTAGAGAATTTAATTCGTTCTACGGGATTTTATCGTAATAAAGCTAAAAATATTCAGGGCGCTTGTCACAAAATTGTGGCAGAGTTTGGGGGAGAAGTTCCTCAAACCATGAAAGAGTTACTCACGTTACCAGGGGTGGCACGCAAAACAGCAAATGTGGTGTTAGCGCATGGATTCGGTATTAATAGTGGGGTAACAGTAGATACCCATGTTAAACGGCTCAGTAATCGTTTAGGATTAACCAAAGAAAGCAACCCTGTTAAAATTGAACAAGATTTAATGAAATTACTCCCTCAACCAGACTGGGAAAATTTTTCAATTCGTATTATTTATCATGGCCGTGCCGTTTGTAAAGCCCGAACCCCCCTTTGTTCTCACTGTGAGTTAGCGAGTCTCTGTCCTTCTGCTGAGGAGTAGGGTGGGCTTTGCCCACCTTATTCTTGTATGTGAGGAGATGACTGTACAGATGCTGCGGGCGCAAGCCTTGCGCCCCTACAGATAGGCTATATTAGGAATTACACCAACTTTTTACACAGAATTAAACCAAACCAATTTTGCCGATCACTAAAAGTTTCAACAGGCATTAAGCCTAATTGATTTAACAATTGTTTCATGACAGCTAAATCAAATTTACGAGAAATTTCTGTTAAGATAGTTTCCCCTTTCTGGAAAGAAACCTGTAAATCTAATGCGTCTAAGTTCACAGTATGGCTTTTTTGAGCTTCTAAATACATCTCAATTTGATTGTCAACAGTATTATAAATCGCTTTGTGTTGGAAAAGATCGAGAGCAAAATTTCCTTGAAAACGCTGATTGAGATGAGATAACATATTCAAATTAAATTGAGCCGTTATACCTAAGTGATCGTTATAGGCTGCTTCTAGTACCTCAATGGGCTTTTGTAAATCCAATCCTAAGAGGAAATAATCATTTTGGTTTAAGGCTTGAGAAATTTCTGATAAAAATAGTTCGCATTGTTGCTGATTAAAATTACCAATCGAACTTCCTAAAAAGAATAATAAGCGAGGTGAATCGATCTGAGATTGTAAATAAGTTAAAGCTTGATGATAAGTCCCCACTAAGCCATGAATGGCTAAGGAAGGATAGTCTTTTTGCAATTGTATAGCGCTAGATTTCAGCATTCCTCCACTAACATCAATAGGAACATACTGCCAGAGATAATTTAAGCTTTGATAAGCATCTAAGAGAATACGGGTTTTAGTAGAACTTCCGCTTCCTAATTCAATGAGTTGGCAACCCTTAGTGAGATTGGCAATTTGAGAAGAAGATTCTCTTAAAATAGAGGCTTCAGTTCGTGTAGGATAATATTCAGGCAGTTCACAGATTTGCTCAAATAATTCTGACCCATGATCGTCGTAGAAATAGTAGGGGGGTAAGGTTTTGGAAGCGGCGTTTAAACCTTGCTTAACGTCTTCTCCTTGACTGTCTGCTTCAGAAGAATGACCCAAGAATTTGAAGGTTAAGGGGCTTTGGTGAATTTGAGAGAGCATTGTGAGGATTTTGTCTGTTATTTTTGTAACAATTACCTGATCTTACCATACAATTCTCTTTCGCTTACCAAGAATCTTTTGAGTCAGTATCCGAAGGATATTAGGATATTGCAGTGGTATATCCCTATGATGACTTACCCATATCAACCCGATTGATTGCTCCCTTAGATTAAACCTCTTTCCCAATTGTAGGATGGGCTTTGCCCATCTCAACTATTGACCAACAATTTAAAGCTATGGGAATGGTTAGAGAATCTAAGTAACGAAATTGAGTTAAACTTAGTAGATATAAGCACCTGTTCAATAGGTTTAAAGCAATATATTCTACAAGAAGGGAAAGAGATATGACAGAAAGATATGTGAATAAATATCAAAAAGTCGTTTCTTGCTTTTGTTTCTTTCTCTCCACATTGCCACTATATCCTTGATAAACAAGAGATCCCAAGATAAATGAACCAATAAATAAAATAGGATTTAAACTTTTTAAAATCAAAGCCGTAATCGCAGGTCCAGGACAATAGCCTCCAATTCCCCAACCGATGCCAAAAATAGCAGCGCCCAAAATTAAAGGAAGATCAATGTCTTTCTTGGTAGGTAGATAAAATTTATCTGCAAAAATAGGTTGAGGTAAACGAAGAACAAAACGAAATAAAATAACGGTTACTCCTACTGCTCCCCCTAAAACAAAAATAAGAGTTGGATCCCAATTACCTGCAATATCTAAAAATCCTAACACTCTGTTGCGATCAATCATTTGAGATAGACTTAGACCAACCCCAAAAAGTAGCCCAGATAAAAGGGCAATTAGCTTCTGTTTCATGTTATTTAACCCCAATAACTAAAGGACGTGACGAGTAAGAAAAACAGTTAAAATAGCAGTGATCATAAACGTAATCACCGCCATCAGCGATCGAAAAGATAATCTTCCTAAACCACACACACCATGGCCACTGGTACAACCATTACCCATCCTAGTACCTACCCCCACTAGAAAGCCCCCAATTATCATTGAAATAGGGGCCAAAGAAGAAGAAGGAGTGGGAGTCGTAGGAAGTAGGTATTCATAGAGAAATCCCCCCACTAACATCCCAATAATAAATAACCATCGCCAATTCTCTTCAGGCTTGAATTTGATTGCACCATTGACCATGCCACTAATACCAGCAATTCGACCATCATAAGCGAGTAAAATTGTTGCACTTAGACCAATTAGCATACCACCGATTAAAGCAATGCTCCAATTAACGTCTGACATAGGAATTAATGGTTAAATTTTGCAGAGGAAATATACTCTTATCAAATTACCATAAAAGCGCTGTTTTCATTCTAACTGGAGTTCAGATTAGAGATTACTTTAGTCTTAGGTCAAGTTATCTAACCAGAATGTAAATATTTATTAAGCCATTCGTTAGAACAGTCGGATATTTTGGCGGTTATTTTGCGATAAAAAGCTTTTAAATAGTATATTCTAACTTTAAATTTTTGTAAAACCTTTATTGTGATTATTTACCCCCAAAAGTACCAATATCTACTATCTAGCAAGATCAACTGAAAAATAATTAAAGATATCCGTAATAAACTTTAACCTTAACAACTTTCTGAAAATCTGTGGGTGAATTAACATAATATTAGCTCCCTAATTATTATCTTGCGCTTACTGAGCCTTGGGTGGGCGATCACATCACTTAGACGCATCACTTTCAAGTTTTCAGCAGAAACAAATAATGTTACTCCCCTAATCTTAGCCATGAAAGAGAAAGACAGCAAAGCCCTTCTACTAATAGACGATGATCCTAACCTCATTTTACTGGTCAAGGATTATCTGGAATTTCGGGGTTATAAAGTTGATACGGCTGAAAATGGACAAGATGCTTTACAAATTTTGTCCGACTATCTACCAGATATGATTATCTGTGATGTGATGATGCCGGAAATGGACGGCTATAGCTTCGTTAAGAAAATTCGTCAAGATTCTCGCACCAGTTGGATACCTGTCATGTTTTTGTCTGCTAAAGGGCAAAGTCAGGATCGAGTTAGGGGCTTGACAACCGGTGCAGATGTCTATATGGTGAAGCCTTTTGAACCTGAAGAATTAGTGGCACAGGTTGAGTCTTCTCTCAAACAAGCGAGTCGTTTAATGCAGCATAAGAACCTCAATGGTTTGGATGAAGGAAATCGCATTAATGTTTCCAGTAGCGTTGAATTAACGCCAACCGAATCAAAAGTGGTGCGATTAGTCTCTCAAGGAATGGCTAATCGGGAAATTGCCGAACAACTCAAAGTTAGCCAACGCACCATTGAGAGTCACGTCTCCAATATGCTTAATAAAACTAATTTGCATAATCGTACTGAGTTAGCACGTTGGGCAATTGAAAGTAATAAAGCTTAGTTGAGGTTTTCTGCTGGAAAAAGGGGCTTTGTTCCTGCCCCAAAACTTGTTCAGTTATGATATAATTAGAGTTCAATGCCTGTTTAGCTCAGTTGGTAGAGCAACGCACTTGTAATGCGTAGGTCATCAGTTCAAGTCTGATAACAGGCTTAAGGATTTCAGGATTTGTAG
>JBFRWQ010000164.1:0-2615 GCA_051439665.1 Microcystaceae cyanobacterium
CAACGCCGACTGTCTAAGAAGAAGAAGCGGTGCGACCCCGCGCCGTCTCACGGCGCAAGGGAACGCGCACCAAGACAACGTTCTCGGAACTACGAAAAAGCCCGTCAAAGAGTCGAAAAACAGCATAACCATATTGCATTCAAGCGCAAAGACTATCAATTCAAACTGGCACATAAAATCTGTGACATGGGAGACTCTATTTTTGTCGAAGATATAGACTTTCGGCTCATGGCGAAAGGATTCTTGGGTAAACATAGTTTAGATGCAGGATTTGGTCAATTCAGAACTATCTTGCGTCACGTTTGTCGTAAAAGAGGAAAATTCTTTGCTGAAGTTGACCATCGAGGAACAAGTCAAACTTGTCCCAATTGTCGCACCCAGGTGAGAAAAACCTTGGCTGATAGAGTTCATCATTGCCCTGAATGTGGTTATACTTGCGACAGAGATGTAGCAAGTGGGCAAGAAATTTGTAATCGAGGAATCGAACAATTTAGTAGGCAGGGACTCTGCCGAACGGAAACCGTCTGTCAGGTCGAGGTATCGGGGGCTTTTCGCCTAGATAACTGGCGTAGGGGGACTATCCCTCTGTGGGCAGAAATGTCTCCCCGTGAGGTGAGAAGCCCCAACTAACCTACGGTATATTTGGGGAGGATGTCACCAATTCCCACAAGGTCTGATCGTGAAATTTGGAAAATGGCTTGGCTTTATTAGTTTATTAATCTCTTTGTCTATCCTTTGGCAAATCCGACAGCTATTGCTCTTAATTTTTACAGCAATTGTCTTTGCTACGGCCTTTAACCGTATTGTTTGTTGGTTAGAGCGCTATCGCATATCCCGTAATCTAGGGATTTTTGCCACCCTGATTTCATTTCTGATATTGACATTTTTAGTATTTCAATTAATTGTTCCCCCTTTTTGGCAACAGTTTCAGAGTTTACTCGAATTACTTCCTCAAGCATGGATGCAGCTACGCACCCTTGTGATTAAGTTTAGGGAAACCCAATTAACTAACTTTAGTTGGTTACCGCCTCCTCCCACGAATAGTGAACTTATTAGGCAATTTCAACCATTAGGATCTTTATTATTTAGTAACTTTTTTACAATTTTTTCTAATTCTCTGTTCGTTATTCTAAAAATAATTTTTATCTTTACTTTAACCTTATTAATGGTTATTGATCCCCAAGCTTATCGACAAAAAGCGTTGAAACTTTTCCCCTCATTTTATCGTCATCGGGCAAATGATATCCTAACGCTGTCAGAAGTGGCCTTAGGGAACTGGTTACAAGGAATTATTATTAATTGCCTTTTTATTGGCACATTAAGTGGCGTTGGTTTACTAATTCTAAGGGTCAAATTAGTCCTAGTTCATGCCTTATTAGCAGGATTATTAAACTTTATTCCTAACATTGGTCCTGCCACCAGTGTTGTCTTTCCCATTACGGTTGCTTTATTAGATGCCCCTTGGAAAATTATTCCTATTTTAATTTGGTATTTTATCATTCAAAACATAGAAAGCTATTGGTTAACCCCTACTGTTATGGCGAAACAGGTATCCCTACTGCCCGCCGTTACATTATTAGCACAACTTTTTTTCGCCCGTACCTTTGGTTTGTTAGGATTACTCCTAGCCTTACCCTTAACGGTTGTTGCCAAAACATGGATTGAGGAAGTAATCTTAAAAGACATTCTTGATCAATGGCAAATTACTGTTCCTTTATCCTCTAAAGAAACGATTCCAAAAAATGATGATTCACTCCCTGATTAAATTGAGTTTAAGTTGTGCTGTTGCTCTCCTTTCAGCCAGCACTACCCTAGCCACGCCAGTCTTAGAAGAAGTAGCAAAAACTGGATTACTGAAAATCGCTGTCCGTGAAGATGCTGTTCCCTTTGGTTATCGCAACTCCAGTAACCAATTATCAGGGCTATGTTTAAGTTTAATTGAGATAATAAAACAAGAAGTTCAAACCACCCTAGAGCAAGAGATTATCTCGGTTCGACTCTATAAATCTAGTTTACTCAACCGCTTTGATATTATAGAAGATAATTTGGTTCATTTAGAATGTGGTCCGAATACGATTCGCACCTTTAAAGAAGCTAGAGAAATTAAATTTTCTGACCCCTTTTTTGTGACAGGAACTCAGTTATTAGTGAAGACAGAAAACGTTTCTAAGGTTAACTTAAATAGTTCCTTACAAGATGTCAGAATTGGTGCATTAAGCAGAACAACCAATCGAAGATTAATTCGTAATCGTTACCCTGATGCACAGATTGAAAACTTTGTGGGTAATAGCGGCAGACTCCGAGGGTTACAAGCGCTGCAAGATGGCCGTATTGACGCATTTGCCAGTGATGGTATCTTATTAATTGGAGAATCAGTTTTATTAGGCTTAGTCTTAGAAAAAGATTATGTCTTAATGCCCTCTTATCCCCTTAAGTGCGACTACTATGGCTTACTTTTACCCAGTAATGATCCCAATTGGACAGCCCTAGTTAATCGCAGTATTGAAAAAGCAAGACAAGAGAGGATTTTTAGGGAATGGTTGGGAGTCATTTTACCAGAGCTTGAAGATAGTTTAGAATATTGTCTGCGATCGCAAGATGAAACCGAAGAAGAT
>JBFRWQ010000165.1:0-16414 GCA_051439665.1 Microcystaceae cyanobacterium
CGCAAAAACACTGGCAAGAATGGCAAGGGGCAAAAATTGCTGATCGCTCCCCCAATTCAGCACCAATTATTCGACAACCTGAACAACTGCAACAGAGTACCTCGGCTCAAGTCTATCAAACTCTCAACCAGTTGCTCGATGGTCGTCAAACCTTAAGAGACTTATCTGTACGGATGAAACGAGATGTTTTAACAGTAACTCGTTCCCTTTTGCCCTATATACAGCGGGGATTGGTGGAATTGATGCCCGTTGCTGATCTTGCTTCCCCTGTTACCCCAACTCCTGTGGACAATACCTCCCCAGGGGCAACGGAAACCGGCGCTCTGATTGCTTGTGTCGATGATAGTCCTATGATGTGTCAAAGAATGGAGCAGATTTTAACCGAGGCTAATTTCCAATTTATTGGAATTAATGACCCCATGCGAGCGATCGCTATTATTCTTGCCCGTAAACCTGATCTTATTTTCCTTGACTTAGTTATGCCCAATGCTAACGGTTATGAAATTTGCGCTCAACTACGAAAAATTAAGTATTTTCGCCAGACTCCTATTGTTATCTTAACGGGAAATGATGGAATTATTGACCGTGTAAGGGCAAAAATGGTCGGTTCAAGCGATTATATCACTAAACCTGTCGATCCCGAAGAAGTAATCCAGACCATCCATAAACATCTCCGACAGGAAACCCCTATCTAAGTAAATTCTCCTGCTTCGATTGAGTAACATTAAGTTTACCCCAAGTAAATTACTGAGAAGCGTTACTTTGAGGCAGGGAAAGGGAATGCTAAATCTAGACGATCATCCGATATACCATCTTTCTTAAACTATGAGGTAACGATTATGGGTACTGCCCTTATCATTGAAGATTCTCGAACTGAACAAGCAATTATTACTCAATGTCTTCAACTTGCTGGTATTGAAACGTCTATTGCCCAAAGTGGCGAAGAAGCCTTAGAAAAAATCAGTAATTCTCTGCCAGACCTCATTGTGCTTGATGTGGTTTTACCTGGAAGAAGTGGTTTTGAAATTTGCCGTGAACTGAAAAATGACGTTAAAACCAGTCAAATTCCCATTGTTTTGTGTTCAACCAAAGACACAGAAATGGATAAATTTTGGGGCAAAAAGCAAGGCGCAGATGCCTATGTGCCTAAACCCATTGATCAAGACTTCTTTATTAATACCATTCGCTCTCTAATGAAAGCGTAAAGAGAAGTCTATGCAGCCAGATCAAGAACACCGAACCCTGAAGTCAAGTAAATTATAGATAGTATTAAGGAGAAATATCGTGATTTCTCAAGCTCACAAAGGGGGATCGAGGGATTTTGACCCACTTAAACTGCGTGAACATCGGGATCAAGCCCAATTTCTCAGATTTTTCCTGATGCCTGATACCCATGTCTTACTCCCGATCTCCCAATTAACCGAAGTTTTAAACCTTCAGATTCAGCAAATTATTCCCATTCCCCAAATGCCCAATTGGGTGATGGGAGTCCATAACTGGCGGGGTGAGGTATTATGGCTGGTGGATTTAGGGCGTTTACTGGGTCTAACGCCTTGGTATGAACAGGGACATAACCGCTCAAACTGTCGAGCTATTGTCATACACCCAACTAGCAACCAGTTAACAAAAAGCCGTAATCGTAGCCAAATGTTGGGGCTAGTGGTTCATCAGGTTGAAGATATTGCATGGTGCAATACAAATGATATTCACTCTCCTCCAGGTTCAGCCGTCACCCCTGAATTAGCGCCCTTTTTACGGGGCTATTTACTGACAGAAACCAATGAAATGCTAGTTGCCCTTGATGGAGAAGCTATCTTAGCTGCCATGCCCCAAGCCTAGTCAAATTCATCATTCATAATTTATAATTCATCATTCCAACGAGGTTACAATGACTCAGATTTCCCCTAAACCCAACGATCATTCATCATCTTCATCTCTAGATGACGTTACTTCCAGTACAGATCAATCTCTCGATCAAAGCCAATTAGAGCAAAATCTAGTTGATCAGAGGAAAGAGGGGGATGAAGAGCAAAAAATTATTATTACTTCTCATACGACCCCATCAACACCTGTTACCAAGAAACCGTTACCGAAAGTTGTTGTTCCTCAAACATCTTCTCCTACTCAACAAGGCGGACTATCTAACTGGTGGCAGAATCTTGGGCTACAATCTCAAGTTACCCTCAGTGCTGCTATTTTAGGGATTCTTCCTGCTTTGATTGTTGGGGGAATTTCACTCTTGTTTGTGACATCCTCTGTAGATAAGTCGGGAGAAAGTGCAACGACTCAGGTATCTTCACCAGTTAATGCCTTAAGAAAGAGTTTATTACTGAGTATTCCTGTAGGTTTTGGAGTCAGTGTCTTAACGGCTGCTTATGTGGCCAAATCCTTAACCCAGCCTGTGCGTCGTCTGGGCCAAGCAACAGATAAAATTGGTCAGGGGGACTTAGATATTCAACTACCAACAGGAGAAGATGAAATAGGACAATTGGGGCAAAATATTAACCAAATAAGTCAGACATTAAAAAATCTTCAACAAGAACAAAGCCTATCTACTGAACAATCCCGATTATTAGCTAATCTAACCAATCGTTTAAACTTAGAAGGGGAAAATACGGATAATCTGCTAGGAGATACTCTAAAACAGATTCGTCATTTGTTAAAGGCAGATAGAGTGACGATTTATCGCTTTAATCGAGATAAAAGCGCTTATGTGTCCTCAGAAGCCCTTGGCAATCAAGCCAGTAGCGCTTTGTCCGAACAACTGAGCGCTGATTGTTTTTCAACTGATTTACTAACAGCCTATCAAGAGGGAAAAATAGAAGCAATCAATGATATTTTAGAAAAAACCCTTGAACCTGAATATTTAATCCTGATGGAAGGGTTACAGGTACGAGGACAATTAATTGCCCCCCTATTAAATGATGGTCAACTGTTTGGTTTATTAACTGTCGATCATTGTCACAAACCCTATCAGTGGCCAGAAGCAGAAGTCAAATTTACCCAACAAATCGCTGAACAATTAAGCTTAACCCTAGATCGCATTAGTTTCCAAGAGAAAAGACGGGAAGATACTCAGAGAGCTTCTTCTTTAAAAGATATTACCCTCTCCATTGCGGCTGCTTTGAACAGTTCTGAAGTGTTTGATGTTGCAGTCGCCAATGTACGACGGGCATTGAATTGCGATCGTGTCATCGTCTATCAGTTTAACCCTGATTGGTCGGGAACAATTATCGCTGAATCGGTGAATCATGAATTTCCTGAAGCATTAGGGGCAAATATCGCTGATCCCTGTTTTGCTGATAAATATGTTGAAAAATACCAAAAAGGACGCATTCAAGCCACAAATGATATTTATGAAGCTAACTTAACTCCATGTCACCTAAAACAGCTAGAACCCTTTAAGGTACGAGCCAACTTAGTCACCCCTGTGATTGAAGAAGGGAAATTACTAGGGTTATTTATTGCCCATCAATGTAGTGGCCCCCGTCATTGGACACAAGGGGAAATGGACTTTATGGCACAAGTTGCCACTCAGGTAGGATTAGCGCTAGAAAGAACAGACTTGCTAGATAAACAACAAAAAGCGGAGTCAGAACAACGTAATGCCCGTGAACAACTGCAAAAACGTGCGTTAGAATTATTAATGCAGGTTGACCCTGTGAGTCAAGGAGATTTAACCATTCGTGCCCAGGTGACTGAAGATGAAATTGGCACGATTGCAGACTCCTATAACGCAACGATTGAAAGTTTGCGGAAAATTGTGACTCAGGTGCAAGGTGTGGCAGGACAATTAGCAGATACAGCCAGTAATAATGAAATGGCGGTTAGTGCTTTGAGTGAAGAAGCAGTGCAACAAGCAAGCGATATCGCTGCTGCCTTAGATCGCTTGGAGATCATGACTAATGCCATCCGAGAAGTGGCAGAAAACGCCGCACAAGCCGAATCTGCGGTACAAATGGCAACTAATACGGTAGAAACAGGTGAAGATGCCATGAACCGTACAGTAGATGGTATTATGGCTATTCGGGAAACGGTAGCAGAAACCGCTAAAAAAGTGAAACGATTAGGGGAATCATCGCAAAAGATTTCTAAAGTGGTCAACTTAATTAGTAGTTTTGCTGATCAGACCAACTTACTTGCTTTGAATGCCTCAATTGAGGCAGCCCACGCAGGGGAAGAAGGTCGAGGCTTTGCGGTGGTAGCGGATGAAGTGCGATCGCTTGCCCGTCAGTCAGCCGAAGCAACGGCAGAAATTGAAGGGCTAGTGGCTAATATTCAAGCAGAAACTAACGATGTGGTCGCTGCAATGGAAGCAGGGACAGAACAGGTGGTTATGGGGACGAAATTGGTGGATGAAACCCGTAAGAGTCTGAATCAGATTACAGTAGCCAGTATTCAGATTAGTGAGTTGGTTGAAGCGATCGCACAAACGGCGGTTCAACAGGCAGATACCAGTGAAAATGTGACCAAAACAATGGCACAAGTGGCTGCAATTTCTGATAGAACCTCTTCTGAAGCTGCCCTTGTCTCTGATTCTTTCCGTCAATTGTTAAAGGTCTCTCAAGCGCTGACTGAGAGTGTTAGACAGTTTAAAGTCCAGTAAGAATTGAGAATTTTAATCATTCTTCATTCTTCATTCTTCATTAATTTCTCCCTACTAAAAATGCAAAAGTCCTCTCCTAAATCTTACCTTCGGTGGCTGTCTTTCTTGTCGATTCGAGATCGGACGCTGTTAATTCCCGTTTTAATTATTCTGGCTTCTGTGGGAATTTTGATCGGGGGTAAATCTACTCTCAATCAAAGTCTTAACTCACAGTTAAGGACTCAATCTCAACTGTTAACCGGAGACTCAGAGGCTAGTCAAGGGAATTTAGACGCTGAAATTGATCAACTGATTAACTATAGTTTGAAATGGCCGTTAATTCTGGTTGGCTTAGGCTTAGGAAGCGTTGCTGTATTATCTGCGGTGATTGGTTATTCGATTGCCTCCTCGGTGCGACAGTTACAGAGTATAATGAAACAGCTTGCTCAGGGTAATTATCAAGAGCGCTCACTAATTGAGTCCGAGCATGAAATGGGTCAATTATCGGGCTATTTGCATGAAATTGCCGACAATGTAGTTAGAAATAATGAAGAAATTCAACAGGAAACGGAAAGATTTCGTTTTATTACCCAATTAACCCAATCCAGTCATCTTAAGTCAGAAACCCCAGAGGAACTATGGTCACAGGCTGTTGAGGGGGTAAGAGAGTTATTAAAAGCAGATCGAGCAGTTATTTATCAATTACTGCCCAATGGCAAGGGAAAGGTCGCTTATGAGTCTGTTTCCTCTGTGTGGCCATCTGTTTTAGGTGAAAGCTTGGATCACGAAATGATTTCAACATCAGACTGGGACAACTATCAAAATGGGCAACAAAGCCAAATTAATGAGGTAGCAACAGCTAACTTATCTCCTAGTTATCAACAATGGTTAGAGCGCTTACAAGTACAAGCTAACTTAATCATGCCCATTAAACGTCATGGCGACTTATGGGGCTTATTAAGCGTACATCAATGTACGGGATCTCGACAATGGCAAGAAAGAGATAGCAGCTTTTTAGGGCTTATGGTCAATCAATTGGAGGTTATCCTAGATAGAATTGACCTAAATCAGCAAAGAACCTTAGATGCTCAGTTCTCCTTGCTCTTAAAAGACCTGACGTTGAAAATTGCTAAAGCGGAGGGAACAGAAGCGTTATTTGATGTGGTGTTGGAAGCAAGTCGTCAAGGGTTAAACTGCGATCGCACAATCATTTATGCTTTTGATCCATCATGGCGTGGTACAATTATTGCAGAATCTGTTAATACTGCCTTTCCCTCTGCATTAGGAGCAAGTATCAAAGATCCCTGTTTTGCTGATAAATATGTTGATCACTATCGTCAAGGACGGGTTAAAGCGACAGATAATATTTATGAGGCGGGGTTAACCACTTGCCACACTAATCAATTATCTCCCTATCAAGTTAAAGCCAATCTTGTGACACCTATTATTGTGGGTGGGGAACTGTTTGGCTTATTAATTGCTCATCATTGCCAAAGTCCCCATTCATGGCAACTCCCCGAAATTGACTTTTTAACTCAAGTTGCCTTACAGGTAGGCGTAGCATTGGAACGGGCGCAATTATTAGAAAAACAAAGTTTGGCTCAAGAAGAACAGCTAAAAGCCCAAGAAACATTACAGCAACGAGCTTTAGACTTACTGATGGAGGTTGATCCCATTAGTCAAGGGGATTTAACGGTTCAATGTTCCGAACAAGATGACGAAATTGGTACAATTGCCCAATCCTATAACATAGTGGTTGAAAATTTACGGCATTTAGTCTATCAAATGCAATCCGCTAGTGGTCAACTATTAATAACCACTGAACAAAATGGAGAAGTGGTACAGACCCTTTCACTGGATGCAATGCGACAGTTAGAAGATATTTCCCTGTCTCTAGATGCCCTTAATCACATGCGAGCGGCGGTTGAAACCATTGCCCAAAATGCCCAAGCTGCTTTACAGGTGACAGAAGAAGCCCGTGATGCTATTACGAAGGGGCAGATGGAGATGGAAGACACAATGGCGGGAATGCACCTCATGCGGGAAACCGTCGCCGAAACCATGTCTAAAATTGAACACTTAGACGAATCATCGCAAAAGATTTCTAAAGTGGTCAATTTGATTAGCCGTTTTGCTGCACAAACTCACTTACTAGCGCTGAAAGCCTCTATTGAAGCTGCACGGGCAGGAGAAGGTGGACGAGGCTTTGCGGTAATTGCCGATGAAGTGCGATCGCTGGCTTCTCAATCGGCTGAAGCAACCGCAGAAATTGAAACCCTAGTGGCAGGGATTCAATCAGAAACCAAGGAAGTAGCAGCGACAATGGAAAATGGAACACAACAGGTTTGGAAAGGCAGTAAACAGGTAGAAACCTCCCGTCATCGGATGCAAAATCTAGTGGATGCTAGTTCCCATATTCAAGATTTAGTGGCTGCTATTACTATTGCAACCAATGAACAATCGCAAGATAGTCAAGCTGTAACAGGCATGATGGGAGAAGTCACTGAAATTGCGCAACATACGGCTGAATTAGCCACTTCCTTTGCTCAATCCTTTGATCAATTGCAAATTATTGCCAATCAACTCCAAGAGAGCGTTGGACAATTCAAAGTCTAGTTAATAGTTAATAGTTAATAGTTAACAGTTAACAGCAGAAGTAAGAAACGAGAAGTAAGAAGTAAGAAGTAAGAAGAAAAAAATTCTATATTCTTCATTCTTCATTCTCCATTCTTCATTCTTCAGTCTCCATTCTTCATTCCCCTTGTCCCCAAAATGTTAAACCCAGACATCCGAGATCAAGCCTATCAATTCTTCATTGAAGAAGCCCCAGAATTACTGCAAATTATTGAATCGGGACTCCTCACCCTCAAAGAAGAACGGAACAAACAAACAGTTCACGAAATTATGCGGGCAGCACACTCCATTAAAGGGGGTGCAGCTAGTGTAGAATTAGACCAGATTAAAACACTGGCACACCGTTTAGAGGACATTTTTAAGGCATTATACGACGATTCCGTAGAGATTGATACGGAACTCGAAACCTTGCTGCTACAGGGCTACGATTGCCTGAGAAACCCCTTAGAGGAACAAATGACAACAGGGGGATATGATGGGGAAGCAGCGATCGCTTATGCTGAACCCGTTTGGCAAAAAATCGAGGCGCATTTAGGGGATAGTTTAGCCAATGCAGAACAATATATTCCATCTTCGGCAGATTTAGGGGTTGATATTGTCTCTTCCTTATTTGAGGTAGATGTAACCCAAGGAATCGAACAATTAGCCAAGGTAGCGGAACATCCCAACGACTACGATATCATGGCTGAATTGCAGACTCAGATGGAAGTCTTTGGCGGATTTGCTGAGATGTTAGGATTGCCTGGCTTTGGCGAAATTACCGAAGCTACCCTGAAAGCTGTAGAGTTAAACCCAGATAAAGCCCATTATATTCTGCAATTATCCTTAGTTGACTTGATTGGTGCTAGGGAACAGGTATTAGAGAAAGGCGATCGCACCTCTGGGGGAAGTCCTTCTACTGCTTTATTAGGGTTTACAACCAAAGAAGAAAAAACGGTTGAAAATGACAATAATACAGCTTCTGATTGGGATGATGCTAATATTTTATCTTTTGATAGCTTATTTGAACCAACACCTGTCGATGATGTAACTGAAGAATCAGGATGGACAGAAATTGATACCCTAACTTCCCCTCATCTAGCAGCTAGTTTTAATGCAAGTCCTCCTGTCGAAGCGCCCTCAGAGGTTACTGAAGAGTTTCCTGCTTTAGATGATGTGTTTGGGGAACCAATTGATTTCGATACAACTGATAATCAAGTGTCAGAAACCCCAACCGATCATCCTGATTTAGATGATATTTTTGGTTCAGATATACCTCCTTTAGAGGATGTTTTCAATATTGAGTCAGAAACTGAAGAAATTGCCGAAGCAGCAGCTAACAATATTAATATTGCTCCTCCATCTCCCGAATTAGAAGAAGTTTTCAATATTGGCTTAGAAACTGAAGAAATTGCCGAAGAACAGCAAAATGAGCTTAATATTGTTCCTCCATCTCCTGAATTAGAAGAAGTTTTCAATATTGGCTTAGAAACTGAAGAAATTGCCGAAGAACAGCAAAATGAGCTTAATATTGCTCCTCCATCTCCTGAATTAGAAGAAGTTTTCAATATTGACTTAGAAACTGAAGAAATTAGTGAAGAACAAGCAAATGAGCTTAATATTATTCCTCCATCTCCTGAATTAGAAGAGGTTTTCAATATTGACTTAAAAACTGAAGAAATTAGCGAAGAAAAAGCAAATGAGCTTAATATTGTTCCTTCATCTCCCGACTTAGAAGAGGTGTTCAATATTGACTTAAAAACTGAAGAAATTAGCGAAGAACAGCAAAATGAGCTTAATATTATTCCTTCATCTCCCGACTTAGAAGAAGTTTTCGGTGCCAGTCATACCGAAAATTTACCATTAGAAGAAGTCCTGACACCAGATAACCGAGAAGAAACTCCAGAAGAATCATCACACCCTAATTTAGAAAATGTCTTTGGCGTTATTTCAGATGATGTAGATGATCAACTCTTTGATATTAAAAATGAAAATACCCTCCCCTCAGAAACGGCTGATCCCTCCCTTGATGAGATATTTGGGGTCAATGGATCTGTCGTTGATCAAGACAATGAAGTAACTGAGTCTCTTAAGAATCGTTTGATCGATACAGAAGCGAAAACAATGGAAGATGTTTTGGCAGCAGATGATTTAGGAGATAACCAAGATTTATTTACCATTCCTGCAGATCCTCAAGAAACCGATCTAAGCGATTTATCAGAAGATGATATCCATAAATCTAGTGAATCCTCTCAATTTATAGATCCTGGTATCCCCACTTTAGAAGACCTATTTGAAGTAGCTGGCTTTGAAGATGATGATAATATATTTACCATTCCTGAAGAAACCGAAGAGGTAAATACCTCACCGACTGCTAAAAATGGAGCAAATGACTCTACCGATCATGATCTTTCTCAATTGATTGATTCTGAAGTACCATCCTTAGAAGATATCTTTAAAGCTGTTAGACCAAAAGAGAATGATCAGAGCTTTCCCATTCCCGAAAAAACAACGTCAGAAACACCTCAAGAAAGTGAAAACATTGTATCTGATACTCCTTCCCTAGATGAAGTATTTGGTTCAGTAATGGAAGTAGAAAATATATTTGATAGTCTTCCTACTGTTAAAGACACTGAGTTATCTCCTAGCGTTAAACCTCAATCTCAAAAACAGAAAAAAAATCAATCTAAACCTAAAGTTAGCCCACCGTCTCCTCCTAGTTCTCGTTCTAAAAATTCTTCCCAAAGCAAAGAAAAGGTCAAACCAAAAGCAGTTAATACCCCTTCTAATTTGTCGATTAAAGTTGATTTTGAGCGACTGGAACGGATGAATAACCTAGTAGGGGAATTAATG
The DNA here is from genome assembly GCA_051439665.1 of Microcystaceae cyanobacterium. Classification (GTDB taxonomy): domain Bacteria; phylum Cyanobacteriota; class Cyanobacteriia; order Cyanobacteriales; family Microcystaceae; genus JBGTGT01. Next base: position 10,052 of record JBFRWQ010000165.1, read on the forward strand.
ATTAACCGTAACAGTTTATCCCTACAAAATGATCAAATGCAGGGATCGGTTAAATCCTTATTGAATCGTTTCGCTACTTTCCAAACCATGATCGGTAAATTACAAGAATTATCCGATCAAATGTTAATTGCACCCGAAAAATTAGATTCTAAACGAGTTAATCCCACTCAGCTTCCCGATATATCCCGTGGATTAACTAACTTTGATTCCCTAGAAATGGATACTTACAACACGCTCTATTCTTTACTAGGGATCTTACTCGAAGAAATGATTCAATTAGAAGAATCAGTTGATGATGTTGTCCTATTTGCACGGACTTCTAACCGAACCTTAGAACAACAGCGCCAAATGCTCACTAATCTCAGGGATGAATTAATGTGGGCAAGAATGCTGCCATTAGGAGAGGTATTAAATCGATTCCCTCGTTTATTACGGGATTTATCAGCCAACTATGGCAAAACTGTCCGTCTCAAATTAACAGGAACTGGGGTATTAGTTGATAAAGCAGCCCTTGAAAAACTCTATGATCCTCTTCTCCACTTAGTCCGTAATGGCTTTGATCATGGCATAGAATCGCCAGAAGATCGGAAAAAAATGGGAAAACCTGAAGAAGGACAAATTGAAATCCGTGCCTATCACCAAGGAAACCAAACCATTGTCGAAGTCTGTGATGATGGTAAAGGATTAGATTATGAGAAGATCAAAGAAAAAGCGATTAAGACAAAAATAATAACCGAACAACAAGCTGCAGTTATGCCTAAAGAACGAATTCAGAACTTAATTTTTGAACCTGCGTTCTCAACCGCCGCACAAGTGAGCGAATTATCAGGACGGGGTGTGGGATTAGATGTGGTGCGATCGCAGTTACAAGCGCTGAAAGGAACAGTTAACGTTACTTCTAAGGAAGGACGAGGAACAATTTTTACCCTCAAACTCCCCCTAACCTTAACCATTGCTAAATTATTAGTCTGTCAGGTAACTTACGAGAATAATAATAGTCGGGTATCAGTGGCCTTTCCTTCAGATACCATTGAAGAAATCCTTGTTCCCGAAGAAAAACAACTAAAAGCATCAGGAAATAAACGATTTTTACTCTGGCAAAATCAAATTATCCCCATTTATCCCGTCAAAGACCTTTTACAATATAATTGTCCCTTACCCGAAAGTTTTGCCGATAAAGGGTTAAAGGTGACAGCCCCCGATGAATGGGGACTTCCCTTATTGTTGTTACGACGAGGACAACAGTTATATGCTGTGGAAGTCAGTCGCTTAGAGACAGAACAAGAATTAGTGATTAAACCCTTCGGAAATGCTATTTCTGCACCTAATTATACCTATGGTTGTACTATTTTAGGAGATGGTCAGCTAGTTCCAGTAGTTAATGGGGCAAACTTAATTGAACAATTCGTTGATCCTGACTATGGTACAACCCTTTCACCCACGACAACAGCAGATTCAGAAGGATTATCAACTCCATCGGTAGATAATTTTGAACCTCAAGTCATGATGACACAAGCGCCCTTAATGCTGGTAGTCGATGACTCAGCGGCCTTACGTCGTACCCTAGCTTTAACCTTAGAAAAAGCAGGTTATCGGGTGGTGCAAGCAAGAGACGGACGGGAAGCCTTAGATCAGCTACAGCACACCTCTGGTATTAATATGGTTATTTGTGACGTAGAAATGCCAAATATGAATGGATTTGAGTTCTTAGGGCAACGTCGCCGCAATCCTGACATGATGAAAGTTCCTGTGGCAATGTTAACCTCTCGTAGTAACGATAAACACCGACAATTGGCGATGACATTAGGTGCAAGCGCTTACTTTACCAAACCTTATATTGAGCAGCAATTTTTGACTTCTGTTGCCAATATTCTCAAGGAAAAACCAGCAGTCACTGTTACCAGTTAATAGTTACCAATCCTTCATAATTCATAATTCATAATTCATAATTCCTTAATTCCCATGACAGAACATTCTTCAACGACAACCTCCCTAATTGACATTAATGCGACACCTGAAAAAAAGAAAAAAACCTTAAAAATTCTGATTTTCCAAGTCGGAAAGCTGCAATTAGGCTTATCTGTTGATTTTGTCAAAAAAATCATTCGAGGGGCAGAAATTCATGGTAGTGGAACAACTGAAATGGGGATTACTCAGATTAATAACCAAGATATCACAGTGATTGATCTACATCGTCGCTTATTCAAACAGTCTCAGTCCCTTGAAGGGATGGTGCATCCGTTCCTTATTTTGGCTAAAAATACGATTGATGAGGTGTTTGGTATTTTAGTGGGAGAAACACCCACCTTAATTGATGTTCCCTTCTCTAATATTAGGGTTTTACCTGACTCTTACCGTCGAGGGGATACCCTAGAAATTGCCACTCATGTTGCTAAAGCTGAGGAAAATGGACAAGGGATAACAGTCTTTATCCTTGATGTGGATAAATTAGTTCCCCCTATTGCTTTAGGCGATTTTGTCTTTTAATTTTTGTTGTTTCTAATTTTATCCCATTGAGCGCTCTGATGGGCAAAGCCCATCCTACAATGGATAAATATCTTGTTTACGCTAAAATGACAGAAACTTTGCTCAATGGCGGAAGATGATTAAACGATTGTTAACTGCGTCGGTTGGCTGTGTAATGGGGACAATTGGCGTAGCAGTATTAAGTAGTCCGGGGACACCAATAACGGCTTCTATATTAGCAGCAGGTATGGTTAATGGGCTGATAAATGTCTCAACGGGGATTATAGCGAATGATAGTAGTGCAGTTTGGGATAAAATAGGGGATAAGTTACAACCAAAAGATAAGATTCTGCAAAATGATGATTTAACGAAAGCGGTAGGTATTGCTGTGGCTGCGGTTATTGCACAAACAGCAAAAGATGAGACGAAAATTAATCTGGTATATCGCAAGGAGATTCAGAGGTTAGGGAAATATATAGCAAATAATTGGTTAAAGCTTTGTCAAAATGATGTAATTTCTTTAAATGAGGAGGGTTTAAACCCAATACAAGAGGGAGAATTATCTCGTTTAATGTTGGGAGTGTCGGATGCTTCTGCGTCGTTAAGGGTATTTGATGGGAATGAGGAGAAGGATATAGCAGTATGGCAAGACTTGTTAGAGAAAATTATTGATGAGAGTCAGATATTATCTCATTTACAACGGATAGAGGAAGAAAGAGAGGAACTTAATCGAACAGCTTATAATTTAGCACAAGCTTTATCTGAGCAGTTTGTCACAGCGCTACGGGAGGTATTGAAGGAAGATTTTGCTAAGGGAGGGAAAGCATTTGCAGGGTTAACAATGGATATGTTAGGGGAGATAAATCAGGGAATAAATGAGACACAGAGGATAATTTTAGAAAAAATAGACGAGACTGGGGGCAAACTTGGCATCCTCACAGAGTTAAAGCAAATAGCAGAAGAGACAGGTAAAGATATGGTGACTGTGGTAAATGAGGAGATGAGTCAAGTTAATAAACGGATAAATGTGTTACTGTCAAAAAATACAGAAGCATTTCAGGAGTTAGGGAATCAAATTAAGTCGGGGTTTGGCAATATTGAGACATTGTTAGATGAAATTGATGTTAAATTGGATGAGGTATTGAATATTAGCTACAGTATTAAGGATGATACTGGTGAAATTTTAGATACTGTTAGAAGATTAGAAGATAAACAACAGGAAATTCAACAAAATACTGTCCCTAGTTTATTAATTACAGGGGATACTCCTAAACAGATTAGTAATTGGCAAGGAAGAAAGGAAGAATTAGAAAAGATTAAGGGATGGATACTCAACCCTAATATTAACTTAGTGGGAATTGAGGGTATTGGAGGGATAGGTAAATCGAGCTTAGTGGGTAAAATATTTGCGGATAGGGAAGATAAGGCATTAAATGAAAGGGTTATTAAGCGATATTGGGCAGATGTCTCGAATGGAGCGCTATTTAGCGAGATGGCCAGACAGGTATTAAATAAATTTGAAGGGGAAAAGCAACGGGATGAAACCAAATTAGTGGAGGATTTAGTGAAATGTCTGCAATCAGGAGAATATTTACTGGTAATTGATAATCTAGAGAGTATTTTATTGCCCAATGGCATCTTTAAGGATAACGAGAATACAATTTCTTACCATCAATTTTTTAATGCCTGGCAAGAATGTGGCAATCCTAGCACGGTAGTGGTAACGACGAGGGAAAAACCTAAGTTACGGGGGATGGAATGGATAAAGTTAGAAGGTTTAAAGGTAGAGGAAGGGGCAAAGTTATTAATAGAATTAGGAATTAAGGGAGATGTGGCAGAGTTTTCTGAGTTGGTGGGAGGATATCCTTTATTGTTAAGATTGGTAGCAGATTTATTAAAAGAGGAATACTATGAAGCTCCCGACTTACAACGTTTAGACTTATTAGGATTGGGCAATTTAAGAGAAATGTTAACTGATGAGCGAGTAACAGGCATCCATCGACGGCAAATGGTGGGAATGGTGGCGGTATTGGATGCAACCACTTCACGGTTAACCCCACAGCAAAAAGCTTTCTGGTGTCGTCTCAGTGTTTATCAGCAGGAGTTTGATCAGGTAGCAGCAAGTTTTATGGGAGAGGGGGAAGTTGGCGCAGAATTGAAGAAGTTAAGTGAGGTTTCTTTGTTGCAACGCATTTTAAGAGGGGATGATTATGTCTATCAATTTCAGCCTGCGGTAAAAGAATATGCCTTACTTGGCTTAGGGGATGCGTCAGATGCACATCAGAAGGCAATAGCTTATTATCAATCAATTTCTCAAGCCAATCCCAATAATAGAGATGAGGTGCAACCTTACCTAGAATCTTTTTATCATTATTGTCAGTTGGGGCATTATGATACAGCTTTTGATACCTTGCAGGAAGTGGATATATTTCTCAGATTACAAGGGTTTTATGAGATTCTGGTAGAATCCTACAGTCAGTTAGTCGAAGCCTTTAAACAAGAAAATAATCCCTATAACTTGAAATATACTGCTTCTTTAACCAGTTTAGGCAATGCTTATAATTTATTAGGAGAGTATCAAAGTGCCATAGACTACTATAAACAATCTTTAACGATTGCTAGAGAGATAGGGGATAGACGAGGAGAAGCCAATTCTTTAGGTAATTTAGGTGTTGCTTATGATTCATTAGGAGAGTATCAAAGTGCCATAGACTACCATCAACAACAGTTAACCATTGCTAGAGAGATAGGGGATAGAAAAGGAGAAGCCAATTCTTTAGGTAATTTAGGTGTTGCTTATGATTCATTAGGAGAGTATCAAAGCGCCATAGACTACCATCAACAATCTTTAACCATTGCTAGAGATATAGGGAATAGACAAGGAGAAGCTGCCTTTTTAGGGGGTTTAGGGAATGCTTATCAATCATTAGAAGATGATCAAAGTGCCATAGACTACCATCAACAATCTTTAACCATTACTAGAGAGATAGGGAATAGACAAGGAGAAGCTGCTTCTTTAGGGGGTTTAGGGAATGCTTATAATTTATTAGGAGAGTATCAAAGCGCCATTGATTACTATCAACAATCTTTAACCATAGCTAAAGATATCAAATCAAGGCATATTGAAGCGGATGCTTACTATAATCTTGGCAATATTTATAGAAAACTTAACCAAAACAACGAAGCGATTCAATACTATCATGATGCCCGTGAATTGTATCAAAAAATGGAGTTAGCCTCCCAAGTTACAAGCTGCGACAATGCGATTAATGGTTTATCATCTCCTCAGCGCTTATCAATATGGCAACCCATCAAACAGAGTTTACAACGCCTTGTACAGTATATACAATCCCTTCTTTAAATCATGAATAACAATAGTATCATAAAATCATAGTTCATCATTCAATCACATTAATCATAGTTTAGACATTTGCCTTAATGACAATACAAATCTTATTATCTCCAAAGATAACCTAATCCTGAAAATCCTGATCAAAGAGACTTACTTATCACTATACCCCATCCCATTAGCTTCAGCATAACGATTCATAAAGCGCATAAAGCGCTCCCAATGATCATCTTGTTCAATTTCAAAACCACATTCTACTCTCGCTAAATCATCCCCTTCATCACCGCAAAAAATAAATTTCATCGATGAAGGTTCAACACTAATCACCCCTTCTTCATCAGTTAAGCGTAAATCTCCATAGGTTTGTTTCGTAAAGCTCTGAAACCTTTCTAGTGCATTAAGTTCTTTAAAAATAAATAAAACATTGCGCTTCCCTGTTGTTTTACTCCGTCTTAAGCTAACATTATCTAGGGACTCAGGGACATCAACAAAAAATTCAATAGTAGGATTCATTTTAGTTAATAGTTAATAGTTAATAGTTAATAGTT
>JBFRWQ010000166.1:0-4397 GCA_051439665.1 Microcystaceae cyanobacterium
ATTGCAGGGCGGTTACTGGCATTTCTCATCAAACCCACCATGAAATGAAGTTCATGGCTAATATATGACGTTCAATCAATTGAACTAGGATTTCTTATTTAGATTTGACTATGGTAGTTATCTTTAGATAACGAATCATATTAGCCAATAGCAATTCATTGCAGGGCGCTTGATTGGGATTGCCCATCACACCCACCATGAAATGAAGTTCAAGAGCGCTTAACATGAGATACCCGTCAATGAAGTATATGTCAGATATCGCATTGCCCATCACACCCGCCATGAAATGAATTTCAAGGCTAATATATGACGTTCAATCAATTGAACTAGGATTTCTTATTTAGATTTGGTTAATGGTAGTTATCTTTAGATAACGGTACTTATGAGCCACGTCAATTCATTGCAGGGCGGTTACTGGGATTGCCCATCACACCCGCCATGAAATCAATTTCAAGGCTAATATATAACGTTCAATAAATTGAACTAGGATTTCTCATTTAGATTTGGTTAATGGTAGTTATCTTTAGATAACGTACTCTATTAGCCAATAGCAATTCATTGCAGGGCGCTTGATTGGGATTGCCCCCATCACACCAGTTGACATAAGATCCCCCGTCAGTGAACTATATCTCAGATAAGCAAAACTAATCACAGTCTTCAACTATAGCTACGCATGGAGGGGTTTGACAGTGACACCCCCCCAATCCCTGTTATAACAAGGGTTTTCATGCTTCATGCTTCATTCTTCATTCTGCATTTAGCTATAGTAGCTATAACAAAGCGCTCAAAATCGATGTATCTTAAAGATTAGAATAGAAAAAGATCATCTTAAATTATAATTAAGAAAACCCTTTTCTCTAGGCTTGATCGACCGATTAATGCAATTAAACAACTGGAGTCATTAATATTATGGTGGAAACGACGGCAACCAATGGAAATTCAGTCGCAGATGCTGAAAAAGCCCAAAAAACAACGACTTCAACCAGTCGTAAGACCACAAAAACTAGCAGCAGTAAGGAAACCATGGCCTTATCTGTGAAAGAAAAACCAGAAGCGATCGCTTTACCTGGCAATCGTCCCATCGAAGCAAGCCATCTTGATGTGGTTAGTACATATAGTTCAGTGGGTGGCGCTCGTCCCATTGTTGCTAGTGGGTTAGATGTAAAGGGAACGTTAACGGTTTCAGGTAGTCGCCCTATTGTTTCGAGTCATCTTCAAATTAGCGAAACTTATGCTGTGATGGGCGATCGCCCTGTTGCGTCTAACGAAATTGATGATCCTGCTACGTTAATGGGATTTTTGGATTAAGTTAGTCTTGATAACTCACAATTTGCTTGTTCTTCAGCTACTACCTTCCTATTTTTGGTTACTATATTTGGTAGTGGCTTTTTGCTGTTGTTGGGCTTTAGCCCTATCACAAATGGTAGTTGTTGGGCTTTAGCCCCATCACAAGCTCAATAGTAGTTGTTGGGCTTTAGCCCCATCACAAATTCTTAATAATGAACCAAATTAGCTGAAAGAGTTCAGTAGTGAAGTAACACAACTAATTTAGTGGGTTAAAATGAGTTTTGTAGTAAGCCTTTTAAGGGTATGTCTCAGGGCTAAAGCCCAACAACAATAAGCCTTTTAAGGGGATATCTTAGGGCTAAAGCCCAACAACAGTAATGCCCCCTGCCTCCTATTATGAAACGTTCCTCTCTTATACTCAGTTTAATCGCATTAGTAGTCGTCTTACTACTGCTCTTGATCTTTGCTCCTACTCAGTCTTCTGTGACACGAGGGTCAACTTATGGCCGTCAACCAGCAGACTACGGCGCATGGTATCAGTGGATGAGCGCTCGCAATATTAAGGTTAATCGTTGGCGAAAACCTTGGCAAGATTTACCGACGGATCAACCTCTGACTCTTATTCGAGTCTATGGTAGTTTGATTGATCAATTAGAGGAGAGTGAGCAAAAGTGGGTGGAAAAAGGTAATACACTTATTCTGTTGGGAGTCCGTCAACCTGCTACCTCTGCACCGTTTAAAAGCTTTCCTCTCAGCGCTGTGGGGAAGGTGGTGGTGCAAACGACTCGGCGCTACAATGGGTCATTTTTAAAGATTAGCGCTGTTAAGTCTGAAACTCTGTTGGGGGATCGATTTGGGGCAATTGTGGCTCGTTTACGGTGGGAAAACAGGGGTCAATTGATTGTAGCTACCACTCCTAGTATCGGTGCGAATGCTTATCAGGATTCGGAGGTAAATTACGATTTTTTACGGGAAATTGTGACTCAACCAGGCTATCCTATCTATATTGATGAATATTTGCATGGTCATCGGGATCAGGATACTTTAACCGAAGAAGTGGGCGCTACTCTTTGGTCTTATTTACAGAAAACTCCTTTATGGTTAGTTTTTATTCAGCTTATGGTGATTGTAACTGTGATGCTGTGGGCTAAAAATCGTCGGTTTGGACGGTTACAAGCGCTGGTGTCTCCAAGGGTAAATAATAGTCGCTCTTATATTGATGGGTTGGCTAGTGTTTTGGAAAAGGCAGATCAGAATGAGTTTGTGATTAAAATGATTATAGAAGATGAGAAAAATAAGCTCTCAGATAGGTTAGGGATTCAATTAGAGTATGATGGGTCTTTAAGCGCTTTAATTGAGGCTTGGAGTCAAAAAACAGGGAAATCTACTCAGGAGTTACGATCGCTGCTTCAATTTCCCCAATCTCAATCGAGGGTTAAGCGCTCAGATTTGGCTCAATGGCTGGAAAAATGGCAACAGATTCGATAATGGAGGCGTTAAAGGATTGTTTGAGGGTTCTATTGGCTAAGGAAGGGATTAAGCCTTTGAATCCTAATCTTTTTAGTTTATCTACCTCTAAAACGATTGGTTATCGTTGTGCGATCGCTTTTCAATTATCGGCTAGGGAGGGGGGATCTGCCCAAAGTTGGGCAAAATGGTTGTCTCAACAGACTTATACTAATTTTAATCTCATTATGCAGCCTGATGGGAATGTGGATTTTTTGCCTACTTCTATCTTCCTTGGCAGATGGTTAACTGAATTTGGGGAACATTGGCAACAGATTAGTTTAAATCAAACTAAAGTAATAAATTATCAGTCTTATCAGAGGTTTAATCCCTTCTTTTGTCAGTATGCTTATGCTCGCTGCTGTAGCTTACAACAGTTAGTCAGAGAAGAAGGGGGAAGGTTAAATCATGAGCAGATTCCCTGGTTGTTTTTCCTAGAAAATCCTACCCTGTCGGAGAAGGAAGACTGGGAGTTATTACAGGGCTTGATTTTTATCTGCGATCGCTTTAAGATGGCTTCAGATAAAGAAATTCTTAAGTTGACTATGGCTTTAAGTGAGTCTTTACTGTTATTTGAGCGCTATTGTCAAATATTGGGTGATCTAAAACGTAAAAAACCTGAACTTTTTCAAGTCAGGTTAGCGCTGGTTGCTGATACAGCAATTATTTTAAAAAGTCTGGTCAGCGATCGGTTAGAATTGGAAGTCTTAGAAGGGTAGGACATGCCACCCTATTAATCAATTTGCATTTCAACTGGCACTTTTTCTTGCTTAGGGAAAAAAGTGTCATTATTTTTTAGTTTTGACGGCGACGACGAGTTACTAAGCCTGCGACTCCAGCAAAAGTTAATCCTAGAAGCGTACCAGGTTCGGGAGTTCCTTTACTGGTGGTTGTAATGCCTCCAATCGTAATATCTGTTTCAGGACTGTCGGGATTAATCAGAATTTCTATGTTCTCAATAGAGGTGAAAAAGTCAACGCCAAGAACATCCGTAAAGTCATCAAATGCCCAATGAAGGTCTTCATCTTCCATCCCACCACTGAAAATTGCGGCGTTTAGGACTTGATTATCCATTTTGACCTCTATCTGTCCTGAATGGTCAGCAGAAACAACATTAAGACTGAAAGTATTTGCTCCCCCCATTGTCAAGTCAATTGGAGAATTGAAATCGTATCTGATCCAGGCATCAGAATCAACATTTGCTCCATTATCAAAAACAATACCCATCTCAAGTGGATCTGGACTAATTGGAATCCCAAGTTGTGCCGAAGCAAGACCACCAGGAGAGTCGAGCATGACATTTCTTAGTTGTAAGGTACGGTCAAAGCTGCCAAAGTCTCCAGTAGTAAACCCTGTTTCTGTATTAAGAGCAGAGTCACCATTTGTATTTTTAATAATCGTTTGAGTAGGTTGAGTAGGTTCGGTAAGGTCATCTATAGTCTTAACAAACGTACCTGCAGCGTTAGCTTGGGTTCCCACAAAAGGAATAGCAACAGTGGTAGCGATGACAGCAAAATTTAAGAGATGATTGTTCATGGTATTAGTCATTTTTGATTGATGAGTAAAATTGCGTTAGCTCATCTTGGCTGACATAATCCTATTCC
>JBFRWQ010000167.1:0-9157 GCA_051439665.1 Microcystaceae cyanobacterium
TCAACTATTAACTATTAACTATTAACTATCAACTATCAACTATTAACTATCAACTATCAACTATTAACTATCAACTATTAACTATTAACTATCAACAATTAACTGACTTAAGGGTAAACCAGAAAGTTGTCCCTTCATTTAACTGAGAATTTACCCCAATTTTCCCCTGATGAGCTTCAATAATTAAGCGACAGAGATATAACCCTAATCCTAATCCAAGAATTTTACGGGCTTCTGTACCCCTTTGATAGCGCTCAAATAGGGTTAAACAGAGATTAGGATCAATTCCTCGGCCATCATCACCAATACGACAACAGACTTGAGACTCATTTAGGCTTTCTAATTGAAAAGTGATGATCAGATGGGGATCATTGTGCTTAATTGCATTCGTGACTATATTTTCTAAAACCCGTGTTAATTGATATTTATCTGCTAAAACAAAGGGTAAATCAGCAGGAAATTGAGTAATGATTTTAGTTCTATTTTTTTGCAATAAAGGTTGCCAATCTTTAATAAATGTGTTAATAAAATCTACTAGATTTAAAGGCTGACAATCTAGGGAAATACCACCTGTTTCTATTTGTTGAGTTTCCACTAGGGAGTTAATTAAATTGAGTTGGCGATCGCAGCTTTCTACCATTCTCTCTAACACAGATTGAGCAACTATGATTTCCGATTGAGTTTCAGCTTTTTTGAGTAAATTATTCAGCACCATTGACAGCCCTAAAACAGGATTTCTTAAATCGTGGGAAACAGCGTGGAGATAAATTTGTAAAGATTCTTCTGCCTTTTTTCTCTGTTCAATCTCTGCTCTGAGTTGTTTTTTCTGTCGTTGAATAGTTAACTGATTGTCAATCCTAGCGATCACCTCTTCACCCTGAAAAGGCTTGGTAATATAGTCAACCCCTCCTACCTTAAAGGCTTTTACCTTATCTAAGACATCATTTAAAGCGCTAATAAAAATAATCGGAATCTCTTGAATCTGTTGATCAGCTTTTAAAATTTCACAAACCTGATACCCATCCAAATCGGGCATATTAATATCCAGTAGAATTAAATCAGGTGGAGCTTGACGAATGGTGTTGAGAGCCATTTTACCACTGAGGGATTTACGGACTGTATAGCCGTGATCCGATAAAATGGCAGACAGAAGCCGCAGATTATCCGGCTTATCATCCACAACAAGAATATTCTCCTCAATGGCCGCCATTACGACACTCTAGCTTCCAATGCTTTTTTGAGGGATTCAGTATTTACTTTAGATTCACGAGGTAGGGCGATCTTACCCGTGCGAGCAACTTCTTTTAAGCCAAATTTAGTTAACATTTGCAAAATAGCCACCATTTTACCTGGATCGCCTACTACTTCTACTGTAGCGGTTTCTTCAGACATATCGACAACCCGCGCTCGAAAAACTTGTGCAATCTCTACAACTTCATTGCGATTACTAGAATTCACATTAACCTTGATTAACATCAATTCTCTTTCTACACAAGGGGTTTGAGTAATATCTTGTACCTTGAGAACATTGATCAATTTATAGAGTTGTTTCGTCAGTTGTTCAACAGTTGAATCATCACCTGGGACAACCATTGTAATACGAGAAACGCCAGATTGTTCGGCCGATCCCACGGCTAAACTTTCGATATTGTAACCTCGACGGGCAAATAAGCCAGCAATGCGAGTCAAAACGCCAGCTTCATCTTCAACTAAAACAGAGAGAGTGTGTTTCATGCGACAATCTACTAATCTTATCGGGCTAATTTTTTTCAGCCTCTAAGTCTATGATAAAGTTTAAGTCTCCTGATCGGCTGTGAAAAGAGTGTTAATTTTAATGAGTAAATGCTGTCTTAGTTGTTTGGCTCAACTATGAAACGTCGTTTTTTGACTTTTATCTTAATCGGTTTATTGCTGGTGTTGGATCTAGGGGGCTGGAAAGCACATTTAGCCGCCCAACCCACTGAAGCGCCCTATCCCTATCAGCTTGAAAGATCTGGGGCAATGGCTTATCGTGAAGGTCAATGGTCAACTGCGATTACCCAATGGAGTGAAGCCTTAAAACGTTACGAAATCAGGTCTGATTTGGCTGCTCAAAGCCGAATTCTCAGTAAATTAGCGCTGGTTTATGGACAATTAGGACAGTGGGATCAGGCTGAAGCAGCGATCGCTGATGGTTCACTTTTCCTCCCTCAAATCACAGACTCACAAGTCAAGGCACAATTTTATAATAATTGGGGCAATCTAGCCTTAATGAAGGGTCAAGGGGTAAAAGCGCTGGAATATTGGCAACTAGCAGAGGAATTATCTAAAGATGAAGAAGGAAGATTAATAAGTCAAATCAATCAAGCAAAAGCGCTAAAATCTTTGGGTAAATTTCGTCTTTCTTGTCAAAAACTCCTACAATCCCTTGATTTCACCGAGGAAAATTGCGATAATTTAACCTTCTCACAGCTTAACGGACAACTAGAACAGATTGATATTCCCTTAGAGGGAGCATCTTTAGAAGGATGGTTAACCTTAGCGGATATATTGCGTAAATTGGGTAAATTTAATCAAGTTTTGACCATTATTGCTGCAATTCAACCGTTAACCACCTCAGAGCAGGTACAAAGTCAACTATGGTTAAGCACAGGAAAAACCTTACAACTTCAAGGAGAGAGAGAGACAGCAGCAGAAGCTTATCAAAAGGTGTTAACTGAAAAATATTCCCCCTTTGTACAGTTAGAAGCAGAATTATTGCAACTCAATCTTTGGTTAAGCGAAAACCCACCTCAACTCAAAGAAGCGAGCGCTCTAATTCCTACCATTGAATCACAGCTTACTCGTCTCCCTCCTAGTCAGAGTCAGCTTGAAATAACTTTTAACTATATCTCTCAATTAATTCGCCTAAAATCCTTAGAAACCAATCATAATAACTTACCTAGTTGGGACATAATGGCAATCTTAATGGAAAATGCCATCATTCAGGGTCAAAAATTAGGAAATCAGCGTGCTATTGCTTACGGAAGCGGTTTATTAGGTAATATCAAAGAAAAACAGCAACAATGGTCAATGGCCGAGGACTTCACCCGTCAAGCGCTGGTAACGGCTGAGTCACTCAATGCACCTGAAATGAGCTATTTATGGCAATGGCAGTTAGGACGTATTTACAAGCAAAATAACGAGCGAGATAGGGCAATTGAGTTATATCGGAGAGCAATTGATACTCATCGTCAAATTAGTGGAGAAATCGCAGCCAACCGAGAAGCACAATTCTCCTTTCAAGAAACAGGGGAAAAATTATATCGAGAAGCGGTTGCTTTATTGGTACAACCGAATGAAAATAGGAAACCGACTCAAGAAGAGCTTAGGGAAGCCCGTCAAGTGATGGAATCCTTACAAATTGCTACTTTAAATAACTTTTTTAGGGATAATTGCCTAGAAGACCCTGAAAATATTAACTTAGAGCCAAACATTGACGCTAATACCGCTATTTTATACCCGATTATTTTTAGCGATCGCTTAGGTGTCATTGTTAACCTAGCCGAACAACCTATAGCATACTATGAAACAAAAATATCTCAACAAAAATTACAGCAAACCATCGATCAATTCCGTTACACAATTGTTATTCGTAGTCGTTGGGATTTTTTAAAATCAGGTGCCCAATTATATGACTGGCTGATTCGCCCCTTAGAACAAACCTTAGACAAAAATAGGATTAAAAATCTTGTAATTGTTCCTGATGGTGGATTGCGCAACATTCCTCTCTCTGCTTTAGTCTCAGACTCTGTTAATCGTCGTTATCTCATAGAAAAGTATCAAGTTACCCTAACCCCTAGTTTAAGCCTCTTTCCCCCTAGTGAAACTACCTTACAACCCCCTTCTCTTTTATTAGGTGGAATTACCGAAGAAAACTTAGGAGCGCTTCCCCTTCCCTATGTAGAAACAGAAATTAGGAAAATTGAGCCATTAATCAGTGATAGTAGCATTACTCTCAAAAATGAAGCGCTTGACTTCCAAAATTTAGAGATAGCTTTTCGCCGTGCTACCTTTCCCATTGTTCATTTAGCCACTCACGGCCTGTTTAGTTCCAACTTGGAAGACACTTACCTCTTAATTTGGCAAAATATACTTAATATTCAGCAATTAAGCAATTTACTAGAACTGAGTCGTCTTCAACGCAATCAAAGGATCGAATTACTCGTTTTAAGCGCTTGTGAAACCGCCACAGGAGATCAACGAGCAGCATTAGGGTTAGGGGGAGTTGCTGTGCGATCGGGTGCAAGCAGTACCTTAGCCACATTATGGTCGGTTAATGACCAAGGAACAGCTTATTTTATGCAAAAGTTCTATAAAAATTTAGCAGATAAGGACAAACAACCTTATAAAGCAGAAGCTTTACAACTTGCTCAGGTAGAATTAATCAATGATCAATGGTACGGACATCCCTTTTATTGGTCGCCATTTGTTTTACTGGGAAATTGGCGGTAAGAGTAATCAATAATCAGTGTAGAGGTGTTGTTGTTGGGCTTTAGCCCCTAGAAGTATTGTTATTGGGCTTTAGCCCTAATTACCTCTCTCGCTAATTAAGTAAGTCTCCATCTAACTTCGGCAGGTAGCCTGTTTCCAAGATGTGGCTGTCCTTGACCACAAGACCTGGTCTGCCAATACCACCTAACCAAGCACCTAAGTTTCTTCTAAATTTTTGCCACTCACTCCCAGTAGGATCTTCTTCGCGCGTTCCATCCTCAAGAAATAAAATAGGCTTGCGTGTGTGACTAAAACCTGGCGATAAAAACTCAGGTGGAAGATGGGGAACGACATCACCCTCATTAACGATCCGAAAGGATGTATGGGAAAACTTTTGGTCAAAAGCTACCTGAAAAGCTTGGTTTCCTACCCTTGGAGCCCCGAAGGTGTATAAGCCTTTGGGAATGATCATATTTGATGTGATATCTACATCAACCATCATGGCAGTTAGTAACACAGCAAGCGCTCCTCCAAGACTATGACCCGTCACCCAGACATTATCCTTAGCCGTTGAACTCTTGATATTACTCAAGTGCCACCCAATGGTCAGAAGGGTTGGGAAAAGTGCATCTTGAAATCCCTTGTGAACCTTAGAGTTCTTCCCATCTAAAGGACCTGGATCAATCACCGATTGAAAATTTGTTAACCAATCTGGAATAGAAGTACTTCCCCGAAAGACAATGAGCGTATGAGTGTCATTGGCTGCTACAAAACCCTGAGTATCAATATCAACTCCAAGGCGTTTATCAAATGGAAAGACCTGAGCGCTTTCCCAACCTTCCCAAGAATGAACAATTCGCTCAATTTCACTAGGATCTACTTCATAAGCCAATTGACAGGCTAAAGCCAATGATAGTGCATCTTTTGGATTATAATTCCCACTGACATCAAATTCAGGCTGAAAGGGAGAAAACTTAGACAAAATGTTCCTTACACTCATTTTTTCATCTCTTGACTACATTGGAAAATGGCTCATATCCAAAAGGGACTGGAAAAAGCCTCATAAAATCATATCATTACCCTGTGCGACTTTTTTTTTAAGATTGTGAGTTGACTAAGACAGTCATGCAACATATCTTGTTCTCAAAGTTGGAATTAGACTTTGATTCCGAGTTTATGAGCATTTCTTTCGTAGTTATTTAGCTCCTTGTATATCTCCTCACTATATGTAGAAGGATAGTACCATAAAGATAAGCAACCTTTATCAGTTCTCAGATCACCATGAATCAAGTTCCTCCTCCCGACAGAGATGAAGCTAAAAGAACCCTCAGAAATCTCTTCTTAATCCTACTGACCATCGGACTGAGTTTAGGTGTGCTATTATCGATTGGTTTAGTCAGACTTCTTAATGATTGGGGACTTACCGATAAACCTCAACCGACACAAGTTGAGTAAAAAATATTAGCTAATTCCTAACTTTAGCTAAACTCTGTACAATTAAACAAAAATCTTGCAAAATTACCTCAGTATTAGATTGATTAAGTAAAGGAACATGAACAAATAAACAAGGAGGAGAAGGTTGAAAAGATTGACAATGTTTTAGAACATGATAATATAAACCCTCACACACAAAGTTTCCTGCATTATGACTAATTTTTGTGTAACTTAAAGGCTGTACCAATTGGGCTAAATTTACGCTAGTTTTTCGTTTATCTTTATGCCAAAAAGCACAAGATTCAACCCTTAATTGAATCTGTTTTTCTGCCATTCCACAACAAATAATACCATTAGGTTTGTGAAACTGGATTGTATCTAATACCATTTTAGAGGACTCATTAACATCCACAGGAAGCTGACGTGCAAAAAGAAGATCAAGATCAGGAAAATGAGATGAATCTAGCTGTTTTAATAAATCATCAGAACTATTAGATTGATGATGAGATAACCAAGGTTGAAAAGATGTTAAGAGAATTTGGGGATTAACCATTAGAATGAAGAATGAAAAGTAACTAAAATTCGATTGGTTGATCTAATATTTCAATCAATAAGTCCATTTTTTCTTGACCACAATTGAGAAAATCTTCACACTCACGAACTTGTTGCACTGCTTCTTCAAACTTCTTAAAAATAGTGTCTAAGGGTAAATTGCCCGATTCAATGTCAGCGATCGCTGTTTCTACCTGAGCCACTGTTTCTTCAAAATTCCATGAGGTTTGTATCTTTTTAGGATCATTCATAGTTGGTTGATTAACTCCTATTTTCTATCACTTTAACAATAACTTCCCCATCAGCAAAATTAAGGGTTAATTCTTCTCCCTGAGATAAATTCTTGGCTTGTTGCACAATTTGACCCTCTTTCTGCACTAAAGCATAACCTCTTTTTAACACGGATTTAGGATCAAGTGCAGTTAACTTATGCTTGAGCAAATTGATTTTACTCACAGATTGATTAAAAGTAACAGAAGTTTGAGGACTCATGCGTAAGCGCTGCTTAAATTGGCTAATTCTTTGATTTTCCTGCTCTAAACGCCTTCTCATACTCTCTTTCAGTCGTTCTTTGCGGGCGAGATGTTCGGCTCTCATCACCGAAAAATCAGGAATTGCTACCTCAGCCGCCGCTGTTGGCGTATGAGCCGCAAAATCAGCCACTAAATCCGCTAAAGTTTCATCTTGCTGATGTCCAATCCCTGTTACTACAGGAATCGAACTTTGAGCGATCGCACGAACCACCCGTTCATCATTAAAACAGTATAAATCTTCTACTGCGCCCCCCCCTCTCGCTAAAATAATCAATTCTGCTCGTCCATCTTGATTCACCTTAGCCAGCGCTTCAAAAATTGACTGAGGCGCTTCATACCCCTGTACCGTTGCTGGTGATAAGATAATCGAAACGCTGCTATTTCTTTGTGCGATCGTTTTTTGAATATCACCCCAAGCTGCTGCGGTAGGAGAAGTAACAACCCCTATGGTTTGAGGATACTTAGGAAGTCGTTGTTTAAGTGAAGGAGCAAATAATCCCTCAGCTTCAAGACGGGAGCGTAATTTTTGTAAGTTTAAAGATTGTAATCCCTCACCAACAGGAAGTATTTGCCAAACATTAAGTTGAATTTCCCCTTTCTTGATATAAAAACGAATTTTCCCTTGAATAATCACCTGTGAGCCACTTTTAGGAATTGCCCAGAGATGTTGTTGCTGAGACTTCCAAACGACGCATTTGATAGATGCTTGCTCATTTTGATCACTCAAGGTAAAAAAGAGTCCCAAACGATGATGATGCAGACTAGACACCTCTCCTGACATCCATATCTGACTAAGTTGTGGCTCATTTTCCAGAGTAGATTTAATATATTGAACAACGCCAGAGACTGATACCACAGAATCAGGCACTTGAGGATCGATCATAAGTTAAAGTAGGATGAGCTTTGCCCATCTTCTCCTAAATCCGACTGATAAAACCTATTTTAGCCAATCTGGAGAATTCTTGGCTCAAGCCCAACAACAATATCTATTATCATCATTAAAGTAGGATGGGCTTCGCCCATTTCATACCCTAATAATTATCTACTATAATAACCAATGAATACCCCTAGCCATACCATTATAAACCTCGTCGCATTAGGAAGGAACACATCCCCTTCATTAAACTACGCAATCATTCTGGGCAGCATTTTGCCTGATATTGCGATCTTTTGGTTTTATTTCTGGTCAAAATGGATCAAAGGATTACCCGATAATTATATTTGGTCAAAAGCCTACTTTAGTCCTGCCTGGCAAGATATTTTTGCTGTTCCCAACTCATTTATTTTATGTGGAATTGGTTTAGGAATTGCTAGTTATTTTCAGAAACCTTGGTGGCAATTTCTCTTCCTAAGCATGATCTTACACTTAATCTGTGATATTGCAGTACATCATGATGACGCTCATCGCCACTTCTTTCCCCTCAGTAATTATCGCTTTATTAGTCCTTTATCCTATTGGGATGTTCGTCATTATGGGCGATGGGTTGCTCTATTTGAATTAATAACAGTGGTTGGTTGTAGTTTATGGTTAGGAAAACAATCGCCTTGGTGGGGAAAAGCTTTACTATTCTCAAATAGCGCTTTTTACATTTTCTTTTATCTACAGTTTTACCTCCTTAGATTGATTCAGAGCTAATTCTAATTCAATTGAACCTGATAATAAGCTTCTATGCAAAGTCTGTGGCGTAAGAAGTAAGCTGTATTGTTGAGAGCGTTAAACTGTACAAAGAGAATTTCCACTTTTGTTATTAAGTGTTTGGTATGATAAAGGAAGGGATTTTAGTGGTGAGACATCCCTTGTCTGTCTAACAGCAGAATATAAGAGGGTAGGAGTGAATTGAGTGACCCTGATGATTATCAGTATAAGGAAAGCCGAGCATGATTATTTCTCTTAAGTTGCACAATCATTCTAGTATTTTAGTCTTATTATTAGGAATAAGCGCTTTAATAGCTATAACAGCCAATCAAGGTTTAGCATTACCTGTCTATGTCGATGAAGTCCCTCCTTTACCTGTTGGTGAGGGTACAGTAACCGACTTGGAAGATGTGACCTCACCAGACCCCAATACAGGATTCTTAGGACAGGGAGGAGCATTTGCAGACGAAACAGGTGATGAGAATCCTTATCAAATCAATGAAGGTTTTTATATTCAATCTACACAAAACCTCAACTTAACTTTAGAGAG
>JBFRWQ010000168.1:0-2749 GCA_051439665.1 Microcystaceae cyanobacterium
CAAGAAGATATAGATCAGTTTTTACAATGGTTAAAGGCGATCGCTGACAATCTTTAGTCCTTAACAAAAATTATAGAATTGCCCAGTTATACTGAAAAACAGCAAAAAAAGTTCAATGTGTACAGTCAAAGATGGCAAAAAATTTAGGATATGCTATGATTTCGGCAGAAAGTTGAACCCTCAAATGGCGCAACTTTCCCAGTTTGCCCATCTTTAGTAAATCTTAACTAATAGAGATGGGTGAGAACCATTTTATTTTATCCCAGTTAAATCACTGTTTTTTGTTGAAGCTTAATTTTCACAACAAATATGGGAACACTGGGGGATGTAAGGATTAACTGAAATTGTCCTATGACTTCTACCACTTCCACATCTTCGTTTAAGAGAAAAACTGTAAAAACGAAGGCTCTACAAAGAGTTAATTTATTTTCGCCCTTTGGCAACAAATTAATCAGGTCAGGTTACGCCGCTCCTGATCAGATGAAACAGGCTTTAGTTGAAACCCGCAAATCGGGTCGTCCCTTGACGGATGTATTAGTTCAGATTACTGGACAGCAACTTCCTCCTGATTTAATCCGAGAATACAAGAAAAACCATTTATTTGAGCTTAAAATCCTCTATGGTGTGGACTCCCTCGATCCCGAAATTCGCCCAGTCGGGAATCGAGAAATGGCAGAGTTAATTAATTCCCTTATTTCTTTGGATCTTTGTCGTCGTCACAAAGCGATTCCTCTCTCGAAACAGATGGGAGAATCTCCCGCTATTCTGGTGGCAATGGTCAATCCCGACGATTTAGAGGCACAGGATGATCTCAATCGTCTATTAAGGGCAAAAGGCTATGAATTACGCCGAATGGTGATTACCATTGACGATTATGAATCGCTTCTGGAACAATATGATGAACTTCAAGAAGAGATTGACGCTGAACAAGAACGGCTAAATAAAGAAGAGCAGCTACAAAAACTAGGGGATCTCACCGATATTCTGGGTACATTAGATAGTAACTTGTCAGAACAAGATGAGGATAGTACTGATGCTCTAGATAGTGAGGATTCTGAGAAAGCCCCTGTCATCAAATTAGTTGATAAAATTCTGGCCAAAGCCCTCCAAGAAGGCACATCTGATATTCACATTGAACCTCAAGAACTGGGGTTAAGGGTTCGTTTCCGTAGGGATGGGGTCTTACATCAAGCCTTTGATCCCCTTCCCAAACAAGTGATTCCTGCC
Organism: Microcystaceae cyanobacterium; assembly: GCA_051439665.1. Taxonomy (GTDB): domain Bacteria; phylum Cyanobacteriota; class Cyanobacteriia; order Cyanobacteriales; family Microcystaceae; genus JBGTGT01. The sequence goes on from JBFRWQ010000168.1 coordinate 1,228, forward strand.
GTGGTTGCCCGCTTTAAAATTATGGCAGACTTAGATATTGCAGAGCGAAGATCGCCTCAAGATGGCAAAATTCGCCGTATCTATGAAGGTAGGAAAGTTGATTTTCGGGTCAATACCCTTCCCAGTCGTTACGGAGAAAAGGTCTGTTTGCGGATTTTAGATAACTCAGCCACCCAATTAGGGTTAGATTTCTTAATTACCAGCGAAGAAACCTTAGAAATCGTTCGTGACTTAGCTGCTCGTCCTTTTGGTTTATTTTTGGTCACAGGACCTACGGGATCAGGGAAATCCACCAGTTTGTACTCGGTTCTGGCTGAACGCAATAATCCAGGGGTTAATATCAGTACAGCAGAAGATCCAATTGAATATTCTTTACCTGGTATTACTCAAGTGCAAGTGATTCGGGAAAAAGGAATGGATTTTAGCTCGATTTTACGGGCATTTATGCGGCAAGATCCCGATGTCATCCTGGTGGGGGAAACAAGGGACAAGGAAACCGCTAAAACGGCAATTGAAGCAGCCTTAACCGGTCACTTAGTCTTAACCACCCTTCACACCAATGATGCAGCAGGTGCGATCGCCCGTTTGGATGAAATGGGGATTGAACCATTCATGGTATCGGGTGCATTATTGGGTGTACTGGCGCAACGACTGATGCGACGTGTTTGTAGTGAATGCCGCGAGGCTTATCAACCGACTAGAGAAGAACTAGGGCGTTTTGGACTGTCTGCCTCAGGGGATGAACCCATTACGATCTATCGTGCCAAAACATTGACCCCAGAAGAGATCACTGAAGCAAATCAGAAAGGAACACTCTGTCCCAAATGCGGTGGTAGTGGCTACAAAGGACGGGTTGGCGTTTATGAGGTACTAAGAAATACTGAAAGAGTTCAGAAGCTGATCAATGGGGGGGCGACAACAGACGACATCAAAGAAGCAGCCGTTGAAGAGGGAATGGTTACCTTACTTGCTTATAGTCTCAACCTTGTCCAAGAAGGAATGACGACTTTAGAGGAAGTGGAACGGGTAACCTTTACCGATACAGGGTTAGAGGCTGAATTGAAAGCCAAACGGAAGAGTTGTTTAACCTGTGCGACTTGTGGCGCAGAATTACAACAAGACTGGGTTGATTGCCCATACTGTATGACACCAAGATTTTAATAGTTAAGAGTTAACCACTATTGACTCAGAACTAACGACTATTCACTATTATTTGGAGAATTCACAAATGCCACTAGACGTAATGATCGAAGACCTAATGGAACAACTCGTAGAAATGGGGGGTTCTGATATGCACATCCAAGCAGGTGCGCCTATTTACTTTCGTATCAGTGGGAAATTAGGACCCATTGATGAGGAAGTTCTTACTCCTCAAGAGTGCCAAAAACTGATTTACAGTATGCTTAATAATACCCAGCGTAAAGAACTTGAGCAAAACTGGGAATTAGACTGTTCTTATGGTGTCAAAGGATTGGCTCGCTTTCGGGTCAATGTTTATAAAGAACGGGGTTGCTATGCGGCT
>JBFRWQ010000169.1:0-11900 GCA_051439665.1 Microcystaceae cyanobacterium
ATTCATGATGAAATACCTCAAAAGGTGGGGATCTTGGACGCAGTAAATAGAACAAGATAATGAACACTCCTAAAAAAAAACAAAAAAGCTGGTTAGGGAAATATATATTCCCTGAACCAGCTTTCGTGATTACTTAATAATCCTCCAAGCTCGATTAATTTGTGCAAATTTAGCAGAAAAAAGTCAGTTCTTAGAACTAATCTTCTTTAGATACAAAAACGATAACTGTAACCGATTAGAGCATGAAAAACTTTACTGTGTTGAGGCTGAGGCTCTAGATTAATGACTCCAAATCCAGTTTCTAGGGATAAACACGATAAAGCATAACGAATAAACAAATTTCCATCAAAATTCCCCTGAGCAGTATTAATTACTTTAGAAAACTGTGATTGATTCGAGGGAAATTGATGTTGAACGGAGAACGTTTCAAGGTCTTCGGTGTTAATACTAAAAGTCCCTCTATTTGGCACTAATATACCAATCTGTCGATGAGCAATACGTTTAAGCTGCAACGATACAGGACAATTTGAGCTAAAACTATCTAAAAAAGAAGATAATTCAGCAGGAGGTACATTTACATAGTTCATCTAGGCTATTCTCTTGATGATAAACCATAGAGCGCATAATTTCCGCCCTTGATCTCATCATACATGAACCTAAAATTATTATTGTCAATCTTAAGATTGACTTAATACCGTCATCAGTGATCTAAGCTTGCCAAAAGTCTTTGCAATGTTGGTCTTCTGATTGTTAATAAGTCTTCGATTATGATATAGCTAAAATTTCCTCATACATTTGAACTAAAAAACGCTGAAAACCTTACTATACATAAGTCTTACTTATTAGTTGATATGTTCTCATGAGGGAGTTTAGATATAATAGGAGCATCCTCAGCAAAATCTCTGTCACCCTCTAACAAACATGACTCGATATCTGACGGCAAGTCCACAAGGAATTCAGCAATTAAAAGCTAATATCGCCCAAAAAGCCTTAAATCAAAAGGAAATAGCTTCACATCTCTCTATTCATCGTTCGGTTATAAGTAGGCTACTTAAGGGAGAGTCGATACAACAGGATAAATTCATTAGTATCTGTAAATTTTTGGGTTTTGAACATTGGTATCCGCTTTGTACCTTAGTCGATGACGGAAGTGAAGATGTTCAACAAATCATCAATAAAATCCGTCATGCGATACAAAACGAAGAACATAGGTTGGTTAGAGTCTTAGATATGAGAAAACCCCTTCTCCTTGAGGATATATATGTTGAAGTTAATGTGTGGGATGATTTTAGCCAAAATTATATTATGAGAGAACAAGATCAAGAGAACTCAAGTGAGCAACTCTCTTCAATTACAAAAATTAAAGGATTAGATGCTATTGTCAAATATAAAAGATTACTGGTTTTAGGAGAGCTAGGGGCAGGAAAGACCACCTTTTTAAGGTATATAGCTGAATTGTGCCGCTCAGATGGAATTGAGAAGGAAAAAAAGGCAAACATAATCCCTTTAATGGTGGTTTTGCGAGATTATGCTTCTAGAAGAAAAAAATGTGAAGGGTTAAGTTTATTTAATTATTTGGCTAATGACTTAGCCAGATATAGTATATCTTCTCAAGAATTCGAGACCCTTTTTGTCGAAGGAAAAATTATTTTGTTACTGGATGGATTGGATGAAGTAACGGAACAAATAAGCGTGGATATTTCAGAAGAAATTATTGACTTGACAAAGACTTATCCGAAAAATAAGATTGTGGTTTCCTGTCGAAATGCCGCCGCACCCTTTAAATTAGAATCTTTTACAGAAGTTCAAATATCTGAGTTTGATCAGAAGCAAGTTAAAGAGTTTATTGAAAAATGGTTTAACAGCTACCAACAGCTATATGAAGGTAGCAAAGAAAGATTTAAAGTAGCTAAAGAAAAGCTAATAAGACAACTTGAAGCTCAGTCAGCTAGTACAGATAGAACAATTACTGACTATCTAAGACCGATTAAGGAATTTACTCAAACACCTCTGTTATTAACATTACTTTGTTTGGTTGTTACCCGCACAGGAGAAATTCCATCAGGACGATTACAATTATACAAAAAATCAGTAGATGTTTTTCTAAGTGAGTGGGATATAGAGCGAGGTATTAAACGAACTGAACTCAAGGACTTTAACAAAGAACAAATTTTGACTTTACTCTCTGATATTGCTCTGAAAAAGCACCAAGAAACAGAGACAATAATCTCCTATTTAGAAATCGAGAATATCCTTCACCAAAAAAATCAGTCAATTGAGCCATTTGCTTTGATCTCATTTCTTAAATCTCATTATGGTCTTTTAATAGATGCTGGCTTTGAGCGCTATGCTTTTTATCATAAAACTTTTCAAGAATACTTTGTTGCTCTAGGAATAGTTCAGATGGAAAATACTCTAAAAAATATTAATTATGATCATATTGTTAACCCGTTTTGGAGAGAAGTATTGACCTTAGTGATTGAGTTTTTGGTGGTTTATCGTCGAGAAGATTTGCTTCAGACATTATTCACTAAGATCAATAATTGTATTGCTAAAATTATTGAAAATAACCCGATTTTAGATGAATTCATTCAATATGTATATGACAAAGTTAATGAAGCAGAGATTCAGGATGAAAAAGAAAAATCTTCCTTGAGAGTTTATTTATTAGATCCAGACTATCAATATGATAGTAGTAGAACACTTTTAATGGAATTGGATCAAAAGATTGGTAATAAGCTGGTTGCCTCAAGTTTCATTAGTCGTCTTTTCTATGAGGAAAATAGTAAAGAAGAAAAAGCTCTTAAACATTTTTTGAATGCCTTTGAAGTTGTTAGAAATATCTCTGAGATCGATAATGCTGATAATGCAGATCACTTATTACAGATTATCTATGAATATGCCAAGTCCAAAGATTATTGTCTAGAAAATAAGAACTATACTTTTAAGGTCAAAGATGAGAAGATTAAAGAGCGATTAGATGAAATATACTCTAATAACAATCTTAGCTTAGGAGAAAAAGCTAAAAAGTGTAGAGAGGTATGCCTTGAGTATTTAGCACTGAAGAAAGATCCAAAATTAGATAACTCAAAGTTATGGGAAGCTGGGAAGAACCATTCTCTCTATGGGCAGCTTTATCATGCAACATTGTTATTAGCTAAATTTTTAACAATTATTGATCAATCTTCATTATCTCGAACAAAACACCTCTATGAGAATGCCCGAAATTATGTTATAGTCCCATCAAATAAATCAGAACATCGATTAGACTTTGCTGATGATTTATATGTGTTGGCGGAAAGTCCAATTGTCTGAATAACTCATTATTAAATTAAATAGGTGACAACAATAGTCTAGCTAAGAAGTGGCAATATGATCAGTTTTTTCAAGTACTTGGAGCATCTGGAAGATTAGATCTACTAGAGGAAGTAATGTTACACTATCCTAGTGACGAAGAATCAACCAAAATACATTATGACGACGAAGCAGTTTCAGAACTCTTCAAAATTGGGTTTCAACAAGTTAATTTATACTTGCGTCAGTATATGGATTCCATTCTTGTAGCTGTTAAAAGTCAGGAGAACCTTTAGTTCAATTGATTGAACGCCTTTTATCAGCCTTGAAATTAATTTCGAGGTGGGTGTCAATGTCAGTGCAAGGTTTAAGTCATACTGTAAGATTGTGCCTTAATTTAGTTTTGTAGTAAGCGCTTTAAGGCGATCTGAGGGCTAAAGCACCAACTACAAGCTTTAATCATTGAGGTGGGCTTTGCCCACCCTACATCGTTCCCTAACGATTGTTTCGAGTCACCCTTGTTTGTCCTTCTCGAATCACTTTTCGTTCTCCATAAACCAACAGCTTTTCTAAGGTAGCCAGACGATTTTCCCACACTTGAACCTGATAGGGATAGGCTTGCTTTTGTTGTCCCATCCAGCCCCCAAATTGACGGCGAAACTGACTTAAACGACTATGTGCTTGTTTCCAAGTTTGTGGTGAGGGGTTTTGCGCCAATTGCTCTAAGGATTGGCCTAGTGCTTTCGATTCCTGTTCCCATGTTCTCAGAGCAGAAGCGCTCATTTTCAACTGCTGTTGACTGAGGAGGAACTGCCATTCCTGCTGTAGCGCTTGATATCGTTGAGCAGATGCTTCAAAAGGCTGGCGATAGGGTAAGGGTTCTTGTTGAACGGTTGATTCCCCTTGAATACGCCCTAAAACTGTCTGTAAATTAGGGTTTAAATTCTCGGCGGCGAATAACGCATAACCCCCTGTGGGCATATTACGAACTAATTGTAATTGATCAATGGTCACTGAATCAGGAACTTTGAGCAGTCGTAACCCTGGAATGACTAAAGAAGACTTAATCGTCGATGGATCAAATAAAGGGGCTGTGCGATCTTCTAAACTGCCCGTATCTAACGCATAAGTCATTAAAACCACCATATCAATCCATTCTTGTTCCATCCATTCTTCCCAATGTTGTTGAATGCGGAAGAGGCGCTCTTGTCGTTTGATGGGAAAAACTGCTGTTGAAAGGATTAAATCAGGTTTTTTGCGTTTTAATTGCGCCGAAACAGTTGCCACAAAACTATCTACCTGACGCACTCGAAAGGAAACCCAGGCATTCCACAAAGGATGAGACGGGGTGATTTCAATTGGATCAACCTGGTAAATGTCTTTAAATAGGGCACGAGAGACTTTACTAAAGCCATAAGTGCTATCGTATTTAGGATCTTGGAAAGGATAGCGAATATAATCGAGTTGCAGGCCATCAACATCGTAATTGGTGACAATTTCCTCGAATAAGGCTAATAAATAGCTCCTTACTTCAGGATTGGCGGGATCATAGAAGGATTTCTTAAATTGCGCCCCCGTATCAAAAGGATCGCCCTTACGATCCGTAATGCCCCAATCGGGGTTACGACTTAACACAGGTCCCAAATAATCCTCTGGTTGGTCTAATACCGCATTATGACCTTGATTAGCTGCGGCAAAAGTCCAAACCCAAGCATGAAGTTCCATATTGCGCTCATGTGCCAGTTTAACCGCCGCTTTGAGGGGATCCCATCCTTTGGTCAAGGGATTTTGTTCAGGGGCAACTCGACTGGGATAAATGGGATAACTAGCGTTTAATGTTTCAAAAAAGACCGTATTGATGCCTGCTTCTGCCATACGGTCAAAAATAACTGCTAAATCTGCTTCTGAACGGGCTTTAACAATTGTTCCCCGATCTAACCACATGGCACGAACTTCAGGCTGGGCAAATGAGCGCTCAGTTGGGTAATGATCCCATAACATTCGTCGTGCTTTTAGCCATTTTCGTCGAGCTTGGGTGTAATTTTGTTGAGCAACTAATTGTTGAAACTGGGTTAAACTTTCCCGTGCTGACTCTAGGGTTTCATAAGATCGACGAGTCGCAGGACTGGGAGGATTATCGGCTGTTTCCGCTTGAGATTCCTGTTCTTGATGGACGGCTTCTGCTGCAATCAAAGTCGTTTCAAAGCGATCAATCAAATCAGCTAATTCTGTACTCATCGCATTGACTTGAGAGGGAGATAGAGCAGAGGAATTTTGCTGATTAACTGGCAGACGGTTAGCGACTAAAATCTCTTCATTATTGGGCTTAATGGGCTGTATGGGTAGGGTCGAAGTAGGGTCAGCCGATGGGGTATTTTGATCAATCGGGGCTTGATCAGGAACAGAAGTGGGTGAAGGAACGACAGGATTATCAGGAGTGTTTTGTAAATTGGGTAACAGGGGAATGGGTGCTGTTTCTTGCCTTAGAGGTGTAGAAGGTTCACAGGCAGGGGCAGGGTTACTAAAGACGGTTTTGGTGGGACGAATGCCAAAGCGATTGAGTGAGGCTTGCAGCCAAGCAACATCTAAAGCAGTTTCTGCTACTTCGTCAACTCCCCAGCGCCAACCAATAAAGGTAGATTGACCAGTGGTAACTACCGCAGGTGGTGTTCCATCTGCTAACCAAACAGCCGCAGTTTCACTGTCAACGGCAGTGGGAATTAAGACACCTCCAACTAGGGTACTAGAAAGGTTGGTACGAGTGGCGTAGGAAGTAGATAGATCATTGAGTCTGAGGGTGGAAGCAATGGAGTTAGAGAAGCCCCAATAAGCGCCAAATAGAGTGCGCAATTGATCTCTAACATCTGGCTGGGCTAAGTTACCTGTTGGTCCTGTGACGATCACCCGTCCCCCTGTATCCATCCATTCTTGGAGCGCTTCTGCCTGCGCACCGTTGATACTTGCGACATTAGGGAGAACTAACACTTGAATATCGCCAAAATCCGTAGCTTCTTGCCAATTTCGAGCGTCTAAGATGCAATAATCAGTACCTGAGCGCTGTAAACGGTTCGTAATTGCTGTCCACTGATGCTCGTTTTCTGCACTTCTGATTACGCCAACAGGGTTTCCCAAAAGAGCAAGGGAAGGATGGGCGTATCCCAAAGATATGAGACTAGAGATCAAGGGGATTGCAATTTTTCGAGAGATTTTGAGCCTATTCACAGCGATTTTCCTCACCACAACAGTCTTTAAACAGCTAATGCTGCTACCTAACGGTATCGTTAAGTTTTGTAATTTTTCTTTGATCTAATAGCTTAGTCTATTTTTTGTCAACAATCCAATTATTTTGTTAATCTCTTAATCTTGATCACTTCAGGATACCAATGGTTTTATACCAAGCAATCAAAAATTAACATTAGGGACTTGCGTAAAAATAGAACACCAGCGCTCACATTAATCTCGGTTAAGAGTAGAAAAATGACTGGTACGCTATTTAAGTCGTAAGTCCCTTATTGTTACCACTAAGTAATTGGAACACTATTTAAGCATTGAGATCCTCTAATGCTAAACGAATTTGTTCTAGACGACGGCGATTAACCCCTAAATCCGATTCACCCAGGCGAGAAGCTGAACGAATATGAATGATTTTCTCGTTGGGGACAAAATAAAACTCTAAATCATCTGTAAATCCCATAATTTTGCTCACAGACTGCGCTCGAATATAGTCCTCCTGGGTGTCAACCACCGTGGTGTTAGGGACAACCGACAGCACTTTTAAGAGGGTTTCTTGAATAGTGGTGGAATCGCCTTGATAGGAAATTGGCTCAATCTGATGAGATTCGTCAGGATCTTGACTGAGAACACAGTTAGGAGAGGCAGGACAAGCTGATAAATGCCCATCTTCTAATCCTAGATTGGTCGGCGGATTACCAGCGAAAATATCTCTCACAATCGGTAAAGCAGCTAGGTTAGGAGTGGCAAGGGTGGTCGTTGGCAGACTGAAAAAGAGTAAGCTTCCCAGTAAAATCGATAAGAAATGGCTCATTATGTTTAAGAATAGGTTAATCTTGGGTTAAGAAAACCGCTTAAAATATTTAAACGCAGAAATTCAATTCTATCCATACAATAAGAAAAAGATCAAAGGGGACTTTAACAGAGGAGCATTAATGATGGCTGGTAACGAAAAAGAGAGCTTTCTTCACCCTCATTATCCCTACCGAGGGGAAGTTAAGCCCGAAAATTTAGTATTTAATGCCAATTTACAAGAGTTTGCCCAAAAAATTAGCTTTATTTGTAACTTAGAAACCGCAGGAAAGATTGAACCAGAAGAAGCCTATTGTCGTATTAAAGCGCTTTGGAAAAGCCTAGCCAGTAGTAAAAAGCAATTAGGAGTAGGTGATAGCCCTTTTGAAGATCAAGAAAATCTCTAACATCTTTGTTAAATTTCGCTTTCGTGACACTTAGGTTGTTTTAAGATGAAAATGAACTACTCATCTGTCTCAATCTATGGCTAACGTTGTTTCCTCTCTCCCTTCACCCTCCCTGATAACAGATACAGATACCACTACTATTACCCTTGATGTCCAAGGAATGAAATGTGCGGGTTGTGTGGCTGCTGTAGAACGTCAATTAACGCAACAGTCAGGCGTTCTCTCGGCTTGTGTGAACTTAATAACTCAGGTTGCTGTGGTTGAGTATGAAGAAAAAGCAATTAATCCCGAAAAATTAGCCCAAAAGTTAACAGATAATGGCTTTCCTAGTCAATTACGCTCTACATCTGCTATGACATTAGGGGAGTCCACCCGTAAAGCCAGTGAACAACGACGAAGAGAAAGGGAACAAAATTTAAGAGAATTGTGGATTGCTGCAATTTTACTACTATTCTCTGGTTTAGGCCATTTAGGGCATTTGGGGGGTCCTAGCATCCCCTACATTAATGATATTCGCTTTCATTGGGGACTTGCCACCCTTGCCCTCTTATTCCCTGGCCGCAGTTTAATTATAGAAGGAGCGAGAGCCTTGGGGTCGGGAATGCCTAATATGAACACCCTAGTGGGTTTAGGCACAGTGAGCGCTTATTTAGCAAGTTGTACAGCGCTTTTATGGACCCAATTGGGCTGGGACTGCTTTTTTGATGAACCTGTCATGTTGTTAGGGTTTATCTTTTTAGGCCGTACCCTGGAAAGTCGTGCTAGAGGAAAAGCAACCGCCGCTTTAGAAAGTTTGGTAGCGCTACAACCTGCTAAAGCTCGTTTAGTGGGTCAAAATCAGAATGACCTTGAATTCCTCGAAATTCCCGTTGAACAAGTCAAAGTAGGGGAATGGGTTAAGGTGTTACCAGGGGAAAAAATGCCTGTCGATGGTCAAATTGTTAATGGTACAACCACCGTAGATGAGTCTTTATTAACAGGGGAGTCCTACCCTGTGGTCAAAAAGGACGGAGATGAGGTTATTGCAGGGAGTATGAACCTTTCGGGCATGGTTTTGGTTCAAACCTCAAAAATTGGACAGAATAGTACCTTAGCCCAAATTATCGCCTCAGTGGAAGATGCCCAAACCCGTAAAGCCCCGATTCAGAAATTAGCTGATCAGATCGCAGGGTATTTTGCTTATGGTGTTATAGCGATCGCATCAATGACCTTCCTATTCTGGCAATTGATCGGTACAAACGTTTTTAGCGATCGTTTAGCGGCTTATTCCTCTTCCCCCTTACTCTTAAGCTTAAAATTAGCCATTGCTGTCCTTGTGGTAGCCTGTCCTTGTGCGTTAGGGTTAGCTACTCCAACCGCCATTTTAGTGGGAACAGGAATTGGCGCAGAACAGGGATTATTGATTAAAGGGGGAGATGTGCTAGAAAAAGCCCATAAGGTGCGTACCCTTGTCTTTGATAAAACAGGGACGTTAACCTGTGGTCATCCGAAAGTCACTGATTCTCTACCCTTAACGGCTATTTCCCCTGAAACTTTACTCCAATTAGCAGGGAGTTTAGAAAACAATACCACCCATCCCCTTGGGACTGCCATCATAGAAGCTGCACAACAAAAAGAGATTACCCTCTTAACAGTGATAAACTGCCAAACTGAAGCAGGATTAGGGATTAAAGGAGAGATTGAAGGAGCAACTTACTTTTTGGGCAACGAGATGTGGCTAGAAGAGAATGAGATTCAGAATTTGCCTCAGTTAACTGAAAAAACAGACGCTTTAAGTCAAGAAGGAAAAACCCTGATTTATTTAGCCGATCAAACAGATATTTTGGGAATCATTGCCTTAAAAGATGAATTAAGACCTGATGCCCTAGAAACAGTAGAGAAATTACAAGCAATGGGCTTAGAATTGGCCTTATTGTCAGGAGATCAGCCCAACGTTGCCTCTGCGATCGCTCAACAAGTGAAAATCAGTCAAGTATTTGCCCCTATTCGCCCCAATGAAAAGGCGAAAATCATTCAACAACTACAATCTGAGCAATCTTCCCATCTTGTCGCTATGATTGGAGATGGTATCAATGATGCTCCTGCTCTCGCACAAGCGGATATTGGCATTTCTCTGCAAGAATCAACCGAAATTGCCATAGAAACTGCTGATCTTGTCCTAATGGGCAATCAATTATCCCGCCTACCCTTTGCCCTACAATTAAGTTGGGCAACCTTTAAAAAGATCCGTCAAAATCTCTTTTGGGCATTAGGCTATAACTTAATAGGGATTCCTGTGGCAGCAGGTGTCTTATTGCCTTATAAGGGAATTATGCTTAGTCCCCCTATAGCAGCCGCTTTTATGGCCATGAGTTCTGTTATTGTGGTTAGCAACGCCTTATTACTACGTTATACTTTTGTTGAACCAAAATAAGTTAAAATTAAGAAAGGTTGTCCCATCATCAATCATGTCAGACACATCCGTACTTCCTCAATGCGAACACTTTCTCATTATTGAGGATGACAAAGGCAGACAAGAAGTCACCCTTGCAGGGGCCGTCTATTCCGTTGGACGGTCACCTGATTGTGATGTCAAACTGCGATCGCAATTTGTTTCCCGTCATCATGCAACCCTCTTACGCTGTTTGCGAGCGGATGGAGCAAGCTATTATCGCATTATAGACGGTGATAATCAAGGCAAAAGCAGCGTTAATGGATTATTGATTAATGGTAGTAAATCAGCCGAACATAATTTAAAACACGGAGACGAGATCGTATTTGGTCCCCAAGTCTTTGCGATTTATCAATATCGTCAAAGGGATCAATTTCCCACCCTTCCTAGTAATGATCCTTTTGATATTACTCTGATCGATCCAGCGATGATGATAGAAGAAGAAGATTAATATCGGGTTGATGGCGCTAGATCGTGGGAAACACTATATTTGCTTGAATTACCCTCATTATTAATCTAATAACCATGTCAATATATCTTGAACAGTTAGGGTTAAATCTTGAGCGAAATCTGGTACAGTAATCACTTGGTTGACTTGATCAAAGATTTGGGTTTCTTGTTGAGAACGATAAACAAAAATTGCGAGTTCATCAGGATCAATTAACCATCCCATCTCTGTGCCATGCTTTAAACAGTGTAAGATATTTTTAATGACTTTGGTTTGATTTTGGTCAGGTGATAGAATTTCTATTGTCCAATCTGGTGCAAGGGAAAAGGTATTAGCAATTTGTCCTTTTTCATCTCTAGGAATATGATTCCAAGTAAAAACAGCAATATCAGGGATAATCGAACGACCTCCAAAAGTACAGCGTAACTCTGTAAAGGCTCTAGCGACTTTCTTAGGCTTTAATGATAAGTTAATCGTAGTAGAAAAGTCAGTTTGAACAGTGCTATGTTTTCCTTGTGGCTTATGTTTTTGAATGATCTTACCGTCTATATATTCACTAGCAGGTTTGGTTTCAGGTAATTTAAGAAATGCTTCTAGGGTAATCTGTGTGGTCGGTGTTTGTACCATAAGATTGTTTAAGGAAATTAAGAGTTAACTCTAAATCAATTATAGTATATATATAAATTCCCATAGCTGTGAGCTAAAGAGTATTTGGCTTTGGGGAATAGGGAACAGAAGAAGATTATTAAACGCCTGAAAATTGATTGCTTTCTTTTACTTAATAAGTTTTTTGGTATTGTAAAAAGATGTAAGTAAGTGCGTCAGTTTTATGTATTAATTTTTCCCTACTCTATAACTACAACTAAAATCTAGAATCTGACAACAATTGCTGCTAAACTAGAATGTGGTAACAATTCTTAACACTTAGTCCCTCATCACTATGGCAGCTAACGTTGAAATCTATACTTGGAGTACCTGTCCTTTCTGTATTCGTGCTAAAGGACTACTTTCTAAAAAAGGCGTTGACTTTACCGAATATTGCATCGATGGAGACAATGCAGCACGGGAAAAAATGGCACAAAGAGCGAACGGAGGGCGTAGTCTGCCCCAAATCTTTATCAATGAGCAACACATTGGGGGCTGTGATGACCTATATGCCTTAGAATTTGAAAAGAAATTAGATCCGCTTTTAGCTTAAAGAAGGTGACTGTGTGAAGTTCGCTTTTATTATTGATCCCTTACCTCAACTCGATCCCGGCCATGATAGTACTGTTGCCATGATGGAAGCCGCCCAAGC
>JBFRWQ010000170.1:0-2671 GCA_051439665.1 Microcystaceae cyanobacterium
GTTACTTTACCCAGACTCGTACTTCTTTGATCTATGAGTTACCCTTAGCGGAGGTGGTAACGGACTTTTTCGACCAATTAAAATCCCGTTCCCGTGGCTACGCTAGTATGGAATATCAACTATTAGGGTATCGGGAAAATACCCTAGTTAAATTAGATATTATGGTCAATGGGGATAGTGTGGATGCTCTAGCGATGATTGTTCACCGAGATAAAGCCTATCAGGTTGGACGTGGAATGACGGAGCGCTTGAAAGAATTAATTCCTCGCCATCAATTTAAAGTCCCTATTCAAGCAGCTATTGGGTCAAAAATTATTGCGGCTGAACATATTCCTGCTTTGAGAAAAGATGTCCTTGCTAAATGTTATGGGGGCGATATTTCTCGGAAGAAAAAACTATTACAAAAGCAAGCTAAAGGTAAGAAACGGATGAAGGCCATTGGAACGGTAGATGTTCCTCAAGAGGCGTTTATGGCTGTTTTACGCCTGGAAAATTAGGATTAGGAAGTAGATTAACTTGTTTTCTAGTTTCTAGTGCTTACCTGACTCTGTAGTGATCAGCTTTGGCTCATGGTTGTAGGATGGGCTTTGCCCATCAAATCATAGAATTCACAAAACAATCTATTGCCTCATTTTAATTGTGTCAGTCCAGTAGTGGATTGTTTCAGCCAGTGTTTTACATTAGAATGAGGCTTGCTTATAGGGCTAAAGCCCAACAACAGCAATTCCTATTGCCTCATTTTAGATGAAATAGTCAAGTAGGATGGGCTTTGCCCATCAAATCATAGAATTAACTATTCACTACTAGACATATCCAGAAGTCAGGTGCTTAAACCTGAACGACTAGGAAAGAAGATTAATTGTTGGAGAGGTCTAGTAAACTATGATAGGGTTAATCTTTACAAAGACGAGGGGGCATAGTAGAGGTTAAACGGCTATACTGGGCTATATACTCCTCTAACATAGTAAATTGAGCAATATTAATGCCATAATATATCCAACGTCCTTCTTGACGAGCATTAACTAATTGAGCTTCTTTAAGCTTTTTGAGATGAAAAGAGAGTTTGGATTGCTTAACATCTAGTTCATCGCACAATTCGCAGACACAAAGCTCATGAGTTTGAAGTAATTCTAAGACTTTTAGTCTTAAGCCATCAGAAAGAGCATGAAATCCCTTTCCCATCAGGTCTAAATCAGATTTACTAGGGATAGTTGTCATTAAGATTGTATTGCAAGTGTTATGCTTAATTAGTCATCTGATGAGCAAAGCCCATCCTACTCTTAGGAGGAGAAATCAAGAGCCATCTTGGATCTCTCCCCTCGATAATTAAGAATCGTTACATGACTTGTTCAACTTCAGCGATTTCTGGGATCATTTCTCTTAGACGGCGCTCAATTCCCATTCTTAGGGTCATAGCTGAACTAGGACAGGATCCGCACGCACCTTGAAGACGAAGTTTAACGATTGGTCCTTCTAATTCTACTAATTCCACATTACCGCCATCTGCCATTAGATAAGGACGCATTTCGTCAAGTACTTGCTCGACATTCTCGTTGGTTAGCGCTAGACTCATTTTTCACCTCTCGTAGATAATAAGCAAAATTCTCATTATCCTATATCTTAACTCCATTGGTTGCTTGGTGAACATTAGGTTTTTCTATCATGATCAGTCATCAGTGATCTTAAATCAGTTTGAATAACCATAGTTAACTGGTGGTGAGAGGCAGGGGGCAGGAGGCAGGAGTTATAAGCATAGATGAGAGTCTTTAACTATGATCGTTTAAGCGAATTTGATAGGATCAATCATTGGTATTACTAGCTGAAGTCTTTCTTAAAAAATCTATAATTGTTCTATGAAAACACCTTTATTTTATTTGAAAAATTATTGTGATCAAAACGGCTTTGATCAAGACTTAGAGCAAAAAGCCATAGAGATTTATGATCAATTTGCTAACTATCCTTGTCAAAGACTATTATTAATTGATTCTGATCCTCACTTATTTCTGGCTTATTTTATAGCGCTTGCTTCTAGTCATCATCAACTGTTTTTAGGAAATCCTAATTGGAAACAGTCTGAATGGGAACAGGTACTTGAATTAGTTAATCCTCATCAAATCCTTAATTATTCTTCTCCTATTAATCATAAGATAAGTGCTAATTTTTATGATAGAAAAGACGCTTTAATTATGATTCCGACAGGTGGAACATCTGGCAAAATTCGCTTTGTCATGCACAGTTGGCAAACATTAACTGCTTCTGCTCAAGGCTTTATTGATTATTTTAATTTATCTCAGGTTAATTCCTGTTGTGTGCTGCCATTATATCATGTAGGGGGGTTGATGCAGTTTGTGCGATCGCTCATAACTGGAGGACAGTTTCAACTTATTTCTTATCAAGATTTAAAAACTAATCAATATCCTCAGTTTAATCCACAAGATTATTTTATTTCTCTTGTTCCCACACAACTACAATATTTATTAAATCACCCCCAATCAACTCTATGGTTATCTCAATTCAAAACAATTTTATTAGGAGGCGCACCTGCATGGGATGATTTATTGCAGCAAGCAAGACAAGCTAATCTTCCTCTTGCTCCTACTTACGGAATGACAGAAACAGCTTCCCAAATTGCTACCTTAAAACCTCAAGATTTTTTACAGGGAATGAATAA